>JAOADO010000018.1 GCA_026417275.1 Verrucomicrobiia bacterium | reverse complement strand
TCAATTCAGGTTCATCATGGGCGCCTCTGAAGAGCAGGGTAGCCTGCAACGGATTAAGCGGACTTAACGCAATTTCAGGCTTAGCATTCGTCGGCGCGTTCGGACACACCCCCGCCCTAAAAATACTCTCCGGCAACCTCAGAGTTCCATTGCTGAATGTTATCTGGATTCTGTCTTCATGAAAACCGGCGTAAAATTCAGCACGGTCAATAAACAATTTAAAATCCTCAGGCGCCAGCGGACGGTCCTGCGGGATGAAATCATTCCCGAAAAGACCAATCGAACCGCGAACATTCAACTCTCCGGATTGTGCGTCTGACCGAATCTGAAATCCAAACCCGGCGTCGAAAATAACAAAATTTTTGTCCAATTCCCATTTAAGATTGCTGGCAACGGAGTTAAATTCCAGAACAGTGGGGTCGGTTCTATAAAACACGTTTACCGCAAATTCAGGTCCATTCGTTAGTTTCAAAGTTCCTGAGCCGTTGAAAATAAAAGATTGCCGCGGACCCCCAAGAGCATTGATGTTTGCTGTTACACGTGTTCCGTTCGGTAAATGAAAAGGTCCGCCGGACGCCGGTCCGCCAATCGAGGCAACTATTGAAAAATTAAGATTATTATCCAGCATCGCGTTGCTTATCTCGAAAAACGCATTCTGCAAGTCCGGAAACTCAATTCTTCCGCCAAAGTTTCCCTGAATTTTTTCTGAAGAACGATTATAGGAAATTCCGCCATAAATTCG
This sequence comes from Verrucomicrobiia bacterium, assembly GCA_026417275.1. The sequence goes on along the minus strand of JAOADO010000018.1, from coordinate 25,622 downwards.
TTCGATGTTAATTTTTCCCGGCAACGGAAGGTCAACAGGACGCAGGCTCGGAAAAAGATGAGATAAAGATTCCACAAGTTTTGCCGACGTCCGCAGAACATTGTTTGCCTCCTGAATTAGCGCGTTTTTAACCACAGGCGCGTTGCGCAATAAACCGGATTCAGCCGCATCCAGCAGAATATCCGTATATTCGTTCAAATACCACCACGCCCGTTGTTGTTCGGCAAGAATGGAAAATGTTATAGTCAAACGATTGATGCACCCCGCGAATTTTGGCGCCTGCGGAAGTTGTTTTTCTTCCGCCCACCCCGCAAACCAGATTAATTCTTTTAACAACTTGATTGCGCCCTGAAGATCCCCCGTTGTCCCGGTTTGAAGGAGGAGAACTTCGGCAGAGTTTAATTTTGCCTCCGCATAAATTGAATCTGCATTGGCAATTATTTCTCGCTCCGCAGGAGTCATCCAGTCATCGCCTCCACCGCATTTGTTTGATTCGTTTTCCAGCGGCTCTCGCAAAAGTTCAAGAGCAGGAACATAAAGGGTCATAACCTGCTGGTCGTTGGGCGGGATTTCCTCGGGATACGCATCTTCGAGCAATCGCCTGTTCAAAAGAACAACAGTCTCCTGATTGGCCGTGGCGAGCCTCTCCTGCGTGTCAACAGAAAGACGAACGCCGGCGAACCGTTCAGAAGTGTAAATTGCTCCGGAATGAATCAGAGTATCTAAATGGATTGCAAGCGTGTTTTTCATCTGTTCTTGGGCAGTTCCGGGGGAGTCAAAACTTTTCACAATGTTCGTGTAAGCATCTTCGAGCAACCATCTATTCAATTTCTGCAAATCGTTGCCTTGCGGGTTGGCATTAAGTAAGTTTCGCGTACGCGACGATAGATTTATTCCCGAAAACCTCGTTGAATTGTAAATAGATGGTCCTTTTATTATCGCGTTCAATTCATTAGCAATTGTCCATAGAAGTTTGTTAATATCTTGCCCACCGGTTAAGATAATCTCTTGCGAACCACCCGAAAAACGATTCCAGAGATAGAGCGAGAGAGCATCGGTTGGCGGATGCCCGGGACTCGATAGCGTTTCCACAAATTCGTAAATGCTAATAATGTCACAGGCGGTTAGCAAATAATTGGATGGTTTGTAATTTATTAATATTTCCTGCGTTTCTGGTCCCAGAGTCTGCCAGATGAATTGAGAAACCGGGTCTGCTTGAAGTTTTAATTTGCACACAAAGCGCTCAACAAACCGTATATCCTCCGCCTTTACAAACGACGATGGCTGACTAACAAACCTGTATTTTACAATTTCGCCAATAGGAAATTTATTTGCGTTTGTAACAACGTATGCCGTTGCCTGTAAGCGCTTGAGAAACGTGTTTCTCAACTCATTGAGATATTCATATGGTCTGTCGGCACCTTCCAGTTGCTCGATATTGCCGGAGGGATATTCAAAAATATTTTCCAGCGCCCCACACAAAATCAAAGACATGTCGCGCGTTAAAAAACCTAACTTCGTGTAATCGCGGGAGTCTGTGGGGTCAATACGCCGCAATTCTCCCAAGACCGCAGACCGCCAGCGCATCGCCAGCGTTTGTCCTGCTTTTCTTATCCACTCTGGCGAAACCGACTGCAGGTCTAACAGATTGTATTCCGTCACAAGGCGAACATAATTTTTCCATCGCGAATAAAAAATCCAATAATTTGTCAACGGCATTAAATCGGGGTTCACAAGTTCGCCGGTAGTTTCGCTAATCCCGTTGGTTCTCGCGAACAAAAGCCATTGAGACTTCACATAAGACTCAATCGCCGCGAGGATTTTTACCGAAGATTCGGGATTGTAACACCCTGCAACGTTTTTATATTGTCCAACCATTTCCAGCGCGTTGTCTCTGAAAGATTCGTCTTTCGTCAAAGCACGCTGTAGCAATTCAAGAATGGCGGATTCTGTTTCCTGCAGAAACTCGGCGAATTCAGGCGAATTCACAACTTCCTGCTGGCGTTCTTTTATAGAACAAAGTTTGCTAAGAACGGTCAGCCGCATTTTAAGTTCTTCGGGCAAAATTTCGCCTCGTCTCTGCCGCAATTCTCCTGCAATTGTTTTCAAGTTTGCCTTTACGGCGCCGAACGTTGCACTGTAATCGCGGTTGATGTTAAGGCGCAAATCTGCAATTTGTGCATCAACCCACGCCGCCAATGAGTCCGCGGGGATAATCAGAGCTGGAGACGAAAATTGCGGCGGCTCACCAGGCGGACTCACCTGCGGCAAACCCACATTTTCCCGCACGCCATCCAGAGTAGAACTTAAACTCATAAAGTATTCATTCAAATCTCGGGCAACCTCGCTTGAAAATGTTTGACCATCTGGAAGCGTTGGAACCATCACGCGCAAATTGTCTCCTGCATCAAATCGAATCCCCCGCGCCGATATGTTGAATTGATACAGTGGGTCGTCGAGTTTCAAAAAAACTTCAAACACCATTCCGTTGTTCAACTCCATACGCCCGGCGCCGGAAAATCGAACTTGTCTGTCTTCCTGGTACGAAATATGCAACGGACGGTCTTCGGGAATTATAAGTCGACCCTTTGGATTAAACGGCGGAAATTCAACCGCGCCGCTGGCGTTAAGGTCAAAGACGCCTCCAGATGAAAACGACGCATTGTTCACTGTCAGATTCAAATTGTGTTTTGGCAAACGCAGCTGTCCACTAAAAACGCCGCCAAATTCGCGAGTCAACCGATTGTATTTCACAGAGCCGGCAACTCGGTCAACGCAAATATCTCCAGGCAAAACCATATCCGCTATCTGCAACCCCGGATTTGCGTTTCTTCGCACCCGTTCAGATTGAGCCAGCTGATGCGCGACCTGGTTTGCCGCTCCAGCAAGCATCCCGGCCTGTTTTAAATACAGCAAACGCGCCATCGCATTGCCATTTGTGCGGTAACAGTCAGACACACTGAGCAATAATTGAACGCTCTCGTAAATCTCCGACCATCCAGATTCTGTAACGGCAACATTCGCCAGCCGTGTTATCAACACGGGCAGTCTCTGGTTTTCCCATGAAACCGCCTCGCTCAAATTAAACCTCTCCGCAAACTCCTTTGCTGAAACGCCAGCCGAAAGAATATCCTTTAATTCCCCCAACGACGCGCTATTAAGCGAATCAAATGCGAAATCAAGACTATTCTGGATTTTTTCAAATTCTTTTTGAACAACACTTTGCGGATATGCATGACTTTGCGAAAGCCGTCTCAGGATAAAAACAAGCCTCCGCATTTCCTTGCCGACTTTTCCCAACCCTTGATAACCGTATTCTCTTTCATATTCCACCTGCCAGACTCTGTCTAATCTGGCGGTAAAGTTTTCGATGGACTCGGCTCCCGGCAAATTGGACAACGACGGGTGTTCTGGAAATATGCCAGACTGTTTTAATTCAATAAAATCAAGAACATCTTCGAGGACATTGCAGAATCCAGCATAATCGCCACGCGCCTCCGCGCCATCCAATTCGTCGGATAACTCCGACCACACACGCAGAGCAAGTTGTCCTATCGCCTCCTCAATCGGAGCGTTTAATTCAGACTCAATTCCAAGCTGCTGGGCAAGGTCGAGCGTTTTGATTAAAAGGCGCACATGTTCATATGCGTCATAATAATTCATATTGGAAATATGAGCAGATACCGGGGTAAAAACGCCGGGCTGGACTCCAAGTCTCGATGTTAAATCTGAACAAAACCGTTGCAACATCCCGCCCAGGGCATTATACAATGCTCCATCTAAATCCATGCCAAGCTCCTGTCTCAACGCTTCCGCTTCGAGCAAATCTGACATAATGAGAAACAAATTATTCAACGATGCTATGTTTTCAGTATTTCGGGCGCGCGAACGCACCGAAGCCAGCGCTTCTCCAATCGCATTATCGAGTTCGTTTTTTACCGTTAAATCAATGGTCAACGTTCCGCTGGACGATGCCTTTTTTATTCGCAACAAAGACGAATACTGCGAAATACAGACCCGCAAATCCGGCTGCGCCGCAGACTTCATTCCGGCATGTTTCAACGCCGTAACAAGAAAACCACCCTCCAGCGTTGCACCGCATAATGCCGCGCACCCCCAGGCTTCCAGAACGCTCGATGCAGTTGCAGAAAACCCTGATGGTAGAAATGAAGGCGTTGTTTCGCCCCCCGGCGATTCCCCGACAAGCGAAGTGGAAAAATTTAAAAACGCCCTATTATAAACGCCAAGCCTTTCCCGTGCGGCGTCCAGATTGATTTGGTCAATCTGGTTTGGAACCTGCGGTGGCGGAGGAAAAAAATCCGCAAGCGAATCTATGAGAGGAATATTCACGCCGCTTGCTGAAATAGAAAGAAAATAATGCGGCTCGTTAAAACCAAAATCCACGCCGAACTTCATCCCATTCGGAAAAGAAAGTTCTCCCCGCCCGCCCATGCCGATATCGCCATTCGGTTTAAATTCAACCCAGAGTGGTCTATGCGAAGGAATCCTAAATGTCGGCCCAAAATCCGAGCCATCCGGCGCTTTAAACTCGCCGCTGAATGGTATCCGCAAACCGCCTTTTGGCATTAATTCAACTGCAAAACTCGGATAATCACCCGATTTCTCCGGCAACGGGAAATTTAACCCCCTGTATACCAGACGCCCACCGCGCAAACCCTCTTCATCAAAAATTCCGCTCACTATCGTAAACGGAAATTTTCCAAAGAGAATAACATCAATGCCGTTTGTCGGCGAAAGACCAAAAGCGACAACAATTGAACGAACATCAGGAGCGTCAATATCGAGCCGTTGCGTCACGTTAGTCTTTATAGACAGCGGACGCTCGAGTTGAAACGGACACCTCCTGCCAAATCCGGCAATTGCGTTTGTAAATTCAATTGTTATGCTCCCATTCAAATCCACTATCCTGCCGCCATCGGGAAAACGAATATAAAACACCCCTCCTGCGCCTCCCGTGCTTCTTCCTGAAGGACGAAACTCAAATGGCGAAAGCACCCCATCCGATGTAATCGGAATTCTTGCACCCTCGACAGGCAAACCGCTGGAATTCAAGGCTACAAAATAATCTAAATCGCCGTCAAAAAAAAACGAACCGTCAGATTCCGGCGGCACCCCATCGCTCGTTTTTACCCGGTAAAAACTCCGCTCAAATGCAAGCGGGTCAATCACAAAAGTATTTGAACCAGCCGCCTTTACATTTGTTACAACCGTCCACTCAGCATTTGTTAAATCCCTTGAAACAGTTCGTTGCAATTCATAAGTTTTGCCTGGAATTGAATTCCACCTTATCCGCCATCTGCCATCGTCAGTCCGTTGTGGATAACCTAAAAAAAGAAAATTATTTGTATTGTCCCCAATATTGAACCCATTATTTTCATTTGAGTCCGTTGAAAAAGCTGTATGAAAAAACAATGACACAAAGAAAGATACAAACAATGCGGCAAACAATGGAACTATTGCGTATTTTGAAAACTTTCCGAAGAAATTCACAGTTCTTAGCGGGTCAATAAAAACATTTTTCATAAAGTTGAATCCTTTATAAGTTTTAAAATTAATACCTGACAAAACATTTAACGGCTATGAACAAGACCGATAAAACACCGCACCGTTAAACTGTACAAATACGACCAGCCAGATAAACGTAATAATCAGAAATGCCATCCTGAACTTAAAGGGGGAATTTTTGAATATAACGTTTCTTACTACCCCTGTATCATTTTTTTTAAAAAAGTCAAGCCTAACCACCCCCGGCGCGTTTTCCTTTTGCCCGATAATTCACTTTTTCAAAAATAACGTAATATTTACCCGCCGCGTTTAATCCCGAAAATCCCGGATTTTGTGGTTAACTGATGATACTGATTACTTCAAGACATGCCAATCTTATGGTAAAAACATAAAATAGAAAACAGATAGTCTAACGGACAGTTCAAAATTTTAGCATAAATGGTTGATTTTTCGGTATAATATGGTTTAGTTTTTTCGTTATGCTGTCTGTGATAACAGGAAAAATATATGTGGTAAAAGACAACATAGATACTGACCAGATAATACCTGCGCAGTATCTTAATCTTGTGCCCACGATTCCAGAAGAATACGAAAAGTTGGGCAGTTACGCCCTTTGCGGTTTGCCGGAGACTGAATATCCAATCCGTTATGTCAAAGAAGGACAATTAGACAGCGAGTACCCGATAATCATAGCCGGACGCAACTTTGGTTGCGGTAGTTCGCGAGAACATGCGCCTATTGCGCTTGGTTCGGCAGGATGCAAAGTTGTTCTTGCTGAAAGTTTTGCGCGCATTTTCTTCCGCAACGCGATTGCCACCGGCGAACTCTATCCATGCGAATGTGTTGATAGATTATGCGATGTGTTTAAAACAGGGGATGAAGTTACAGTTGATCTTGACAATAACACAGTTACGTGCAAATCTACTGGAAAGGTTTTTAAATTCAAGCCTCTCGGGGATGCTAAACCCGTGATAGACGCAGGCGGTATTTTTAACTATGCAAGAAAAACCGGGATGATACCCGCAAATAAATAAAAATATCTCTTGCATAAATTTGTATTTGCGTATAAATTTTTCATCCTTTAAAAAATTGGGTTTATTATATGCGACGACCAAGAGCAAGAAAGACGAAAAAATCGGTGGCGAAGCGGTTTAAAATAACCGCGACAGGAAAGGTATTGCGCTCGCGAACCGGCAAGAGACACTTACTGCAAGGTAAAAGCCCGAAAAGACGTCGCGCTTTAAATGCGCCGGCGCTTGTTCATCCGACAGACGCGCACAGAATCAAAGAAAGTCTGCCTTTCAGCCCCAATAAATAATATTTAACTTTAAGAACTGATTATAGACTATGCGTGTAACAAACGCTCCAGCATCGAGGAAACGCCGTAAAAAAATGATCAGCGCGGCGAAAGGCTTTAGATTTCGTCGTTCAAAGCTTTATCGCTACGCTTCAGACGCTGTTGACCATGGACGTCAATATGCCTTTCGCGACAGAAGGCGCAAAAAACGCGAATTTCGCTATCTGTGGCAGATTCGTATCAACGCCGCCGCCCGCGCCGCTGGCACCACTTACAGCCGATTCATTGAAGGTTTAAAAGCCGCAGGCGTTGTGCTCAACCGCAAGAGCCTGGCGGAAATTGCGGCGACAGACAACTCAGCGTTTACTGAATTAGTGCGCGTTGCGCAGGAAGGTTTGAAAAACAAATCTGCCGCGCTCGCAAAAGCCTGACTCACAGCACAACCGTATTGTTGCTGAATCGGGCGTTTTTGAGATATGGTTTTCCTTTGAAGAATAACATCGCATTCCGGCGATTTTTTAAGTGCCTGAATGCGATGTTTGTTCTTTTTTTATTCCTGTTCAAATCAACTCTATATTAAATTTACTTTCCAATGTCATTAATAACAGAAATTGAAACTTTAAGGCTTGCGGCTCTTAAGGAATTAAAAGAAGCCGAAGACGTTCCATCTCTGGAAAAAATCAAGAGCCAGTGGTTTGGACCAAACGGCAAACTCACTGCCATGATGAAGCAGATGGGAACGCTTCCAAAAGAGGAACGTCCAGCCGCTGGCAAGGCCATTAACACCGCAAAAAGTGAGTTCGATGCCCTGTTGACTGAAAAACGCACTGAACTTGAACTCAAAAGCGCCCTTCCAAAGCACCCGACAGATTTTACTCTCCCCGGCAGAAGACGCAGAGTCGGCAAACTGCACCCGCTCACAACGGTAACGGACGACATCGTGAGGAGTTTTAGAAAAATCGGATTTGCCGTTGCCGAAGGTCCGGAAGTGGAAGACGATTATCATTGTTTTGACGCCCTGAACACGCCTGCAGACCATCCCGCGCGCGATACGCAGGACACATTTTACATTGGCGCGGACAATGAAAACCCGCAAAAGATTGCCATCGCGGGCAACACCTCAAATCCACTCCTGTTAAGGACCCATACTTCATCGGTGCAAATCCGCGTCATGGAAAAACAAAAACCGCCAATCAGAATCATTGTTCCAGGGCGCGTTTACCGTCGCGACAACGCCGATGCCACCCACAACCCGACTTTCCACCAGGTCGAAGGACTTTACGTGGATAAAAACGTAACGGTTGGCGACCTTATGGGAACAGTCGAATTCGTGTTTCGCGATTTGATGGGACCCGAGACGAAAATTCGTTTTCGTCCCCATTATTTTAGTTACACCGAACCAAGTTTTGAAATTGATTTTTCAAGCCCGCTCACAAGAAAAATGGGAAAAGAATGGCTTGAGATTGCCGGTTGCGGCATGGTGCACCCGCAGGTGTTTGAAAACGTCGGCTACGACCCGGAAGAGTGGACAGGTTGGGCTTTCGGTTTTGGCATCGAACGAATTGCAATGATAAGATACGGAATCAACGACATCCGTTTGTTCTACGAAAACGACATACGGTTCCTCCGTCAATTTTAAATCTTTAACCCATTGTTGCCTGAATGAAAATAACGTTAAATTGGCTTAAAAAATATGTGGATTTCGACTGGTCTCCAGAAGAACTCGCACTTCGGCTGACCATGTTGGGGATGGAGGTTGAATCTGTTGCTCGAGTGGGCGGCGAATTCGAAGGAATTGTTGTTGCGCAAGTAATTACTCGCGAAAAACATCCCAACGCAGATAAACTCTCCGTGTGTCGGGTTTCAGACGGCAAAGGCGAACGCCAGATTGTCTGCGGAGCCGATAATTTTAAACCCGGCGACAAAGTGCCGCTCATTTTGCCCGGTTACACCCTTCCCGCAAAGGGGAACAAACCGGCAATGGAAATAAAAGTAGGAAAAATCCGCGGCGTAGATTCATACGGAATGATGTGCTCTCCGGGCGAACTCGGATTACCAGGAGACAACACCGGCTTGTTAATCTTGCCGCAGGACGCACCAGTCGGAAAACCATTTGCCGAATATCTTGGAAGAGAAACATCGGATGTCGTTTACGACCTCGAAATAACGCCCAATCGCCCGGACTTAAACAGCGTTATCGGCATTGCACGCGAAATTTCCGCCCTCACGGGAAATCCGTTGAAAATACCACAAATCTCTCAATTACCCACGGATGAAGAAAACCCTGTCGAAAACTTTGTAACAGTCAAACTCGATGCTCCAGACCTCTGCCCGCGCTACGTGGCGCGAGTAATCAGAGGAGTTAAAATAGGTCCGAGCCCGGACTGGCTCTGCAACATTCTCGAAAAAGCCGGCCTGCGTCCCATCAACAACGTCGTTGACATCACAAACTTTGTGATGCTCGAGACCGGTCAGCCACTGCACGCCTTCGATTATCATCTTGTTGGCAAAGACAACAATGGTAAGCCGACAATCGTGGTCAGACGCGCGGCTGATGGAGAAAAATTCGTCACACTCGACGGCAAAGAACACACCCTCACAAACGAAATGTTGTTGATTGCAGACCCGCAAAAAGGCATTGCACTGGCAGGCGTTATGGGCGGACAAAACTCGGAAATCAACGACAAAACTGTGGACGTCCTTATCGAAAGCGCTTACTTTAATCCATCGAACATCCGCAGAACATCGAAAAAACTCGCTCTGCGAACCGACGCAAGCTACAGATTCGAGCGCGGTTGCGACATTGGCGGTTGCGATTACGCCAGCCTCCGTTGCGTCCAGCTGATGCTTGAACTCGCCGGCGGAAAACTCTGCAAGGGCGTTGTTGACGCAAAAGAAAAAGAAATTGCGCCTAAACGAATCACCCTCCGTTATTCACGAGTCAACGCCATTCTCGGCTTGCAGTTAAAGCCCGAAGAAATTGATTTCTACCTGACCCGCCTTGAACTAAAACCTATTCCAAAACCTAAACCCGTCGGTCTTGAAGTGGAATCTGATTCCATAATCTATCAAATTCCAACCTTCCGCGTCGACCTGAAGCGAGAGATTGACCTCATTGAAGAAGTGGCGCGGATTTACGGAGTGGATAAAATTCCGTCAACCCAGCCACGCGGCGCGATTGGTTTTAATCCCTTTGATGCCATTTACGACCAGATTAGCGAGGCGCGCCGCATCCTCACAGGTTTGGGACTCGACGAGGCTCAAGGGCAGACACTCATCAACGAAAAAGCCGCAAAACTCGTTGAAAAAAACGATTCTGTCCTTCTTGCGAACCCGTTGAGTTCGGACATGAACACCCTGCGTCCGAGCCTTTTACCCGGTCTGCTCGATTCATTACGCAACAATATTTCTCATAAAAACTATGATGTCGCGCTGTTCGAAATTGGCAAAGTCTTCAAGCGCGAAAACGGTAACGTAAAAGAACAGAGAAAACTCGGCATCGCCCTCACCGGTTTGCGAAACGAACTTTTCTGGGAAGGCGGCGAACGAGAGGCTAAATACACAATCTTCGACCTCAAAGGCGTAATCGAAGAATTCTTCGATAATTACGGAATCCGCGGTGTTGTTTACACACGATGCGAAAATCCAGACGACCTGTTTTTAGAACACGCGGCGATAATGCTCGGCGGAAAGATTCAACTTGGCAGGGTGGGGCAAGTTAACCCGCTTCTTGCCAGGTCATACGACCTTCGCGATGCGGTTTATATGGCGGAATTGGATTTTGACGCCATCATTTCAAAACGCAACCCCGTGCGCGTCTATAAACAACTGCCGCAATTCCCTGGAATCCGCCGCGATGTTGCTATGATTGTAGCGGAAAACATCACACACGACCACATCCTCCAGGTCATCAAAAAGGCTAAACCACAGTTCCTCGAAGACGTCCAGCTGTTCGACGTCTTCCGCGGCAAGAACATTCCCGAAGGACACAAGAGCATGGCTTACGCCTTCATTTACCGAAGCACAGAACGAACCCTCACAGACAATGAGGTCAATCAAATACACGAAAAATTGATTGAAGAATTGAAGGCGAAAGCCTCTGCAACCATCCGGTCCTCGTAACACACTGAACAACGAAAGTTTACTCCAGGATTCTTTTAATATACGAATTCGGTAACCACCGATTTCATATTCACAATTGTACATTATCGATACTGCGGAAGTGCGAGAAAATCAGAAAATTATTTTTTTCCACTTGCAAAATTTCAAAAATGTATTTTATATAAATAGTGAACGGGTGCGCATATGGCGGAATTGGCAGACGCGCTACTTTGAGGTGGTAGTGGGGTAACCCGTGCAGGTTCAAGTCCTGCTATGCGCACCAAAATTATTTCAGTCCTGCAGCTTATAATTCTGAATGTTCTTATAATGTCTTCTTATATTTAAATTTGACGCATCTCGAAAACAGGAGTACTTTTTGAAAAATCCCTTAAAAATCTTATGAGCGAAAAAAATATTCGTCCCGAGCGGAAGGCTGTTTATTATATCGGCATAGCAATAACAGCGCTTGGTTTTATAATGTTCATTTCTGTTTTTATATCCTCAGCCCTTCATTTTGGCGATTTCGGCAATTTTGATGCCAGAGTAAAATCCATGGGATTGCGCGGAATTATCGGAATTATACTCATAATAATTGGCGGAATTTTTTCTGCAGTCGGACGGATGGGACTTTCCGGTTCTGGAATAAAACTCGACCCGCAACAGGCGCGAAAAGACGTTGAACCATGGTCTCGCATGAGCGGCGGAATTATTAAAGACGCACTTGATGAAGCAGGAATTAAATTCGACGCCCCGGATGGGGCGGACGATTTGCCTTTTGATGAAAAACTCAGACGTCTTGCTAAACTGCGCGAAGAAGGCATCATAACGGGAGAGGAATTTGAATATTTAAGAAAGAAAATTTTGGAAAATGTGTAAAATATTTGCTCGGTCCCTGCGTGATTAATTTATAGCGTTATAAGATTTTCATCACTGATTAATGCGGTGCTTGGCACGGGGAGATGAGACTAAATAAATTAAGAAAGTCAAAGTTATAATCATTCGCTCCGCGGATGGAATCTGCGGTGGATTTCTTTGAGGCGATTGCCGGCAACATGTGTATAAATTTCCGTTGTTTGAATGCTCGCATGTCCAAGAAGTTCCTGGATAATCCGCAAATCAGCTCCGTGTTCGAGCAGATGTGTGGCGAAGCTGTGGCGAAGCATGTGAGGCGTTATATTTCGCATTATGCCGGATTTTCTGGCGCGCAGTTTTATTCTTCTCCACAACGTAGCATGCGCAAAGGCGCTCCCGCGGTTCGTAAGAAATACTGTGGCTGGGGATTTTTTCTTTATGAGTTTTGGCCTCCCCGATTTGAGGTATTTTTCGAGTGCGGCAACCGCTTTGGAACCAACGGGAACAACACGCTCTTTGTTGCCTTTGCCAATTACCATTATGAAACCGGCGTCCAGATGAATCTGTTCTAGGCGAAGATTTCTCAATTCAGAAAGCCGCAGCCCGGAGGCATACGCCAATTCAAGAATTGCCTGGTCGCACAGGTTGGCTGGAGTCTCCTCTTTTTCCGGCGTTAACAGCCTTTCTATTTCATCGTCCGTCAGAGATTTTGGCAGTCTTTTCCAACGGCGCGGGAATGAAAGATTTTCTGCCGGGTTTTCATTCACAAATTTTCTATCTAAGGCGAATTTAAAAAACGACTTTAATCCAGCAATTTCAAGATATAAACTCGAAGGACTCAGAGAGGATTGAGCGTCGTTTTTTGAATTGTCTATCTCCCGTTCTCTTTCTGTTTGCAGAAACGAAATTAAATGGTCCAGCGTTATGGAGTTCCACGATTTTATGCCGTTTTTTTGAGACCATTGAATGAATTTATCGAGAAGAAATTTATAGGTCTTTTGCGTGTTTTCCGACAAACCGCGTTCGTGTCTCAGGTAGATTAAAAAATCTTCGAGCAGTTCTTCCATATCCTCTATTGCGCGCGAATAATTTTTACCGCAAGGTCGTGTTTAATCTCAGGCAACAGGATTTTACATTCTCTGTTTTGTTTAACTTCGATTGTTGTTTTGCCAGCATCCTGTTTCCCCCAGGTGTCCCAGAATTCCACCTGGTAATTTCCCGGTTGAAATTGTTCGATAATCAAATATGTCGGTTCTACAGATTGCGGTGCTTGTTTCTTTGCACAAATTCTTTGCCATGAATCTTCTTCACACCGCAACCAGAGGATTGTGGTCTTATTCCCGCTCATCCCGCGAACGAGCAATGGCGGGGGATTTTTTTCTACGGCGTTTTTAAATTTATAGCCAACCATGACCCAATCTTTACCGCGATTTTGAACCAGAATTTTGTTTTTTCCAGCAGGGATAATTACTTTGTAAGTCCCGGCATATTTTGTGATGGTTTCGGTAGAGTTATCTGTATCGGCAAAATCGTGTTCTAAAACCCGTTTATTGTTCAAAATAACCTCAAGTGTAGCGCCTCCGTATCCTGAAACTCCCCCTACTTCAATTTCAAGAATAGTTTCCCATGGAAAACTTGTCTCAAATGTTACAGGGTTATGTTTTGTTGGATGATTTCCGATGCCGTGAAGAATTCCAGAAACCGGTGCGCCAGACACAATTCCATTGCGGTTTATAACCACCGTTCGCGGTTTATTGTATTCGGAATCTCCCCATGAAACAGGACCGCCTTCCAGAACTAAATCGTATCTATGCAACGGGATAGGAGTTTTTTGCCAATAAACATTGCAATTCACAGATTTAAAGTTTTCCGATGGAAAATCTATACCTTTTATGAACTCCGCGGCAGGTTTGTAAATGTGGTACAAATTATTCGGATGAATCAAATTGTCCCACCACCACGACTGTGCAGAGCCAGCACAGGCAAGCGCAATTGAAATCCACAACGGGTCGTGAACCTGGTAGCCCTCGGGGTCGTCTTTACTTCTTGGTCCGCCGGCGTCGGCGCCTATTTCGCCCACATAATGCGGCTTCCCATATGCAGATTTTAATTTATGGTATTTATCAATGGTAAGTACAAGGTCCGGACTTCCGTAATGATGAGTCTGAACGTAATCAAGTTCAGCCAAAAGGTCTATAACTGGTTCTCCCTGCGAGTTTGCAAAACTGGTGGTAACAAGGTGTTTATATGGGTCTATTTCTTTCAAAAATTTAGCCATTTTTTGATGCCAGTCGCGAGCAACATCGCGGTTAAAATCGGTGGTTATATCCACTTCATTCCAGAACTCCCAGGCAAAAAGGTTTTGATACGCGCCATATCGCGCCACAAGATAGCGGAGTTTATTTTTGTAAATTTGTTCCATCCCTGGATTTGTCCAGAACTCTGCGGGTTCACTTAAAATACCGCCATTTTTGATGTTGTGCGGGGTTCGCTCCCACTCTGGATACGCGTCCTTTTTGCGAAGTATGTTATATGAATCAATGCAAAGTTTGAGAAAAATCCCGTTTTTTTCCGCAAGTTGCAAAACATAATCCAGCCGCCACGCGTTTGCCAAATCAAGCATTCCTAAGCCTTTGCCCTCCTCAGGTTTGCCAGGGCGTTCAAGAGCAAACGTCGTCCAATGCGGAGACAACCAAAGCCTGCCAAAATTACAGCCGTTTTCCGCAAATTTTTTAAACCATTCATCATAGTCAAATGTCCCCTTGCTTCCAGCCCAGCATGTATTTGCCCCTAACGGATAAAATGATTTCCCGCTCTCAAATTCAAAAAATCTCCTATCTCTTTTACTTATCCTTATTAAACCATCCTTTTTAGATTCAGTGGCTTTGAAATAGATTGGTTCAGACTTTACACTGCCATTGCGGTCTCGTGCGTGAATTACCGCAGTATATTCGCCGACAAACCATGGTGCAAATCTTACCCTCCATTCGCCTGCGGATTTGGCTGTTAACTTTTCCCTGCCGTTCTCGAGTTCTCTCGTAAAATCCTGATAATAGAAGCCTGGAACTTTAACCTTTTCATTGTTTGGAAGGTTTACCTCGGCATCAACACTGATATCATTCGGGTCAAACGGATTGGCATAAGTGGCAGTCAAATTAACAACAAATTCAACGCGCTCATATATCACAACATTTGACGCCAGAACAACAACGGAATTTATACCAAGTTTCTGTTCAGTTTTAAACGGAGTGGCGGCGCCTGCAAAAATAAAACCAGACCAACCATACAACACAAATAAAATAGATAATCCCCGAACTATACAGATTTGACCGAGTTTACTAACGATTTCCATGCAAATATTTTATTTAAATCAATCAACTTTATCAATGAGTTTAAAGATTAAAAATGGCATAACAAAACATTTCGTCCTGTGATTTCAAAAATAAATCAAAGACATCAGAAATAATGCAATCGCAGAAAAAAACGAACCTCATGCCGTTCAGTTTACGCTACGCCGGTGTATATTAAAATAGAAATTATGGATAATAGTATTCAAATAGATAAAAACGAAGCAATCAGGCAAAAAATCCACGATTTAATTCAGATGGCTGGTGGAGGACATCACCCCGATATTGTGGTAGATGTTATAATAAACGCGCTAAAAATGTTGCATGATGTGGAAAATCGCGGCGACGCCCGGGTGATTCAAACCGCCCTGAGAGAATTTCGCTATTCATTCAAAACATTCGCACCTTATGAGGATAAAAGAAAAATCGTCGTCTTCGGCTCTGCCAGAACGCAACCATCGCGCCAGATTTATCAACTCGCTGTAGAGTTCGGCAGACTTGCCGCAAAAGACGGTTTCATGGTCATCACAGGCGCTGGAGCCGGAATCATGCAAGCCGCCCACGAAGGCGCCGGAACGGAAATGAGTTTCGGCGTCAACATTCGCCTCCCCTGGGAACAGTCTCCCAACCCCGTCATTCAGCACGATAAAAAATTGATGACGTTTAAATACTTCTTTACAAGAAAACTAACATTCATTAGACACGCGGACGCGGTAGTGCTGTTCCCCGGCGGATTCGGAACAATGGACGAAGGCTTCGAAGCGCTCACCCTCATGCAAACAGGCAAAAGCAGACTCAAACCGCTAATACTCATTGACCAGCCCGGCGGAGATTTCTGGCATTGCTGGGATTGCTACGTAAAACAACGCCTGTTAAAAGATGGCTATGTTTCCAGCGAAGACCTGAGTTTTTACAGGATTACAAACAATCCAGCGCAGGCGGTGCAATGGATATCTGAATTTTATAAAAACTATCACTCAAGCAGATTCGTGGATGAACTGCTGGTCATTAGACTGCAAAAGCATCTGACCGATGAACAAATCATTATATTGAACGAAGAATTTAAAGACATCAACGCCGAAGGAAAAATCGAAAAAATTAATTCCACACCGGAAGAAACCGAGGACAACGACTTTGTAGGACTGCCGAGAATTGCGTTCAAGTTCGACCGTAAAAACTACGGCAGGCTCCGTCAGATGATTGAACGCATAAATTCATTTTAAATAACCTGTTGCAAGTTTTTCCGTAAACCATAAACTTGTTTGCATGAACCGTATAATAAACATTTGCCTCACTGCTTTTGCTTTAACTTTTACTGCCAATCTATTTTCCGCAACAGACGCCGAAGGTTTCACACCATTGTTTCCAGAAAACGGGATTCCAGAAGGCTGGAGAGTTACCACGTGGAACGACCTGAGCAAACCACAGACAAATGTAATCTGGCGCGTGGAAAATGGCATTTTGCACGGGAGCAAGGAGCGCGGCTCATGGTTAATCAGCGAACGCGAATACGGAGATTTTATCCTTGAGTTCGAGTTTAAACTCGGCGAGCTGGGAAACAGCGGTTGCGCATTGCGCGCCCCGATGAAAGGCGACCCGGCGTTCGAAGGCATGGAATTGCAAATGGCGGATTACAGATATAACACACAGGCGAAAGACTCCGAACTCACAGGCGGAATCTACCGCGCAATAGCTCCCAGAAAACAAATTTATAAACCCACAGAGTGGAACAAATACCATATTGAACTCAAAGGAAATAACCTGAAAGTCATTCTCAACAACGAAGTTATTCACGACCTGGATTTGAGCCAGCAAAACCAGGAAGTAAAACGCCACGACGGCACAATTGCCCCTCCCATAAAGGACCGCCCCAAACGTGGACATATTGGATTCCAGGAACTAAGCCGCGATACCTCGCGCGTTCAGATTCGCAATGCGCGTATAAAAATTCTGGATTAGATAAAAACAAGACTTGTCGTTTGCCGATGTGTGTTTTTTTACTATCTGGCGACCGCAAAATCTTGATTTAAAATCCCTGTATATCAATGGCTTGGGATGAAATATCCTTATCAGAAAACACAATTTTAATTGTGATGTTAATGTCCAAGTTTGTCCCGACCCGATTAAAATTTAAGATTGAATTTGGCTCATAATCCTGTAGAGTTAATTATAGCGCGGAAGGGTGGCTCGAGTGGTTTAAGGCACCTGACTCGAAATCAGGAGTAGGCGTTTTGCCTACCGCAGGTTCGAATCCTGTCCCTTCCGCCATCTTTATACCCCCGCCACACTTTGAGTTCCGCCTGTAAATCGTTTTTCAAGTTCTCCTGTTGTTGCGCTGGAACCTCCGATTGCCCATTTTTTGCCCTTGATATGAAATAAAATTCTTGTATATTAAGAAAAACTTAACGTTATAATTAATAAAAATTATGTCAGTCGAATCCATACTTGAAACGTATCCCAGAAAAGTTACTCTAAAAAACGAAACAACCTGTCTCTTGCGTCCACTGCAGTCTAACGACGCCCGCGCTCTTAACGATTTTTTCCTCTCTCTGCATGTCATAGAATTGATTTACATGAAACATCGGGTTACAGACCAGGCTGTTACACGTGGCTGGTGCAAAAACATTGATTATGGACACAATTTCCCTTTGCTCGCCATAGTAGAAGATAAAATAATTGGCATTGCCACTTTGCACCAACAGCTTGGCGGATGGAAAAGACACATCGGGCGGGTCAGCGTGCATGTTCGCCCACAATATCGCGGGGTTGGTCTTGGACGATTGCTCGTAACGGAACTGCTCGAAATCGCCCGCCAATACAGTTTGCAACGGGTGGAGGCAGAGTTTTTTTCCGAACAGGAAACAGCCATTAAAATGTTTGCAAAACTCGGCTTTGAAGAACTTGCACGCATTCCGGAATATGTCCAGGATATGCAGGCTGTAATGCACGACTATATCCTTATGGCTCTTGATTTAAAGACAAACGAGGAATACGCAGGCATGGGTTAACATGGTATTAATATCTGCGCGGAGACGCGGTAATGGTTTCGGACAGTATACCCAGGGCTTCGGATTTTAGCACTGCGCCAACGAGTTTTTTCTCGACGTCGTTGTTTACGACCGGGATGTTCTTCATCTCCGCCTCCAACAACACTGGAAGGGCATCAATAAGATTCTGGTAAGCCAGAAGATAATGCTCTGCAGGTCTCATAATATCGTATGCTATAATGCCAAGAACATTCGTGTGCTGGCTCAAGAATTCCTTGACGTCTTGAAGATGAATAATTCCAACAAGGCGATTTTCTTCGTCCACCACAGGCAGAAAATTGTTCGAACTGGACAAAAATCTTTCTATTATCGTTTGAAACGGTGTCGTTAAAAAAATCGGCGGCACAGGTTTGCGCATAATATCTCCAACTTTTTGAATAAACACGGCGCCGCCCTTTTTGCTTTCCGAAATTATGATTCCTTTTTCAGCGAGCGGTTTTGTATAAACAGAGTTGCGATGCAGTCTTCTACCGACAAGCGTTGCAAGCGGGCACACAAGCATTAGCGCTGGCATGAGCGAATAATTGAGCGAAATCTCAAAAATCATCAACATTGCAAGAAGCGGCGAATGAACCGTGGCGGAAAAAACGCCAGCCATGCCAGAAAGCGCAAACACGCAGATGGGCAGTTCTTTCGCAAATCCAAGGGCATGCAGTCCAAGACCGCAAAAACTGCCGTAAGCGGCTCCAGCAAACAATGTCGGCGTCATTATTCCGCCCACGGCGCCAGAGCCGACAGATATAATCGTAGCGAGTATCTTTGCCGCAAATATTCCGAGCAAAAAGTGAACATCAACATCTGCGCTTAAGATTTTATTTATCGCCCCGTAACCATTGCCCCATACCCATGGATATACGATTGCAATCGCCCCCACCAACAATCCGCCAAGCCCCATCCTTAACGTCAGGTTATCCACAGCTTTCCTAAAATATTTTTCCCCGTAGTCCAGCCCTTTAAGGAAAATTGCGCCTATCACACCGCATCCAATCCCCACAAGAAACAACCATGGCAATTGTCCAATCCTTGTAAAATCAAAAGCAGGCACATCATACAACGGTTTAATACCAAAAAAACTCCGTGACACCATGGACCCCATAACAGACGATAGCAAAATCGGCGCAAACATGTTCATTGAAAAATTGCCGATAACAATTTGCGCGGCAAAAACGGCTCCCGCAAGGGGCGCGTTGAACGCCGCAGCAAAGCCAGAAGCCGCGCCGCAGGCAGTAACCAGCCTCAATGTATACGGTTGAGCGTCGAGCAACTGCCCGAATTTCGACGCCACGGTCGAAGAAAAATGGACTATTGAACCTTCTCTGCCAATTGAAAGACCACTTGCAAGGCTTAACAACGAGGACAACGTCCTGAATACACCAGGAATGAAGGGAAGTCTCCCATCTCCAGCCACAATCGCCTCAAGAAAATTGGACGGACCGCTTTTTGCAAGTCTCTTAATTCCGTAAACCAGCACAATGCTTGCCAGAATACTGCCAAACACTGGAGCAATAAGCCTTTGCCACCATGGCAAAACCTCGGCTATTTCTGTAATCTCTCCATGGTGTTTGAGCAGACCAAATTTTAATACTTCTTCGCAAAGGTGAAATAAAAGATTGGCAAAGCCACCGCAAAGACCCACTATCGCGCCAAGACTCAAATGATAAAACTCCGCACGCGTTGCAAGTCTCTCGCGCAGGGTAAACAGCGTCCGTATGTTTTTGCTTACAACAGACCTTAAGCGGGATTTAAACCTCTGTAATGTTTCAATCGCAAGACCCATTCAAAATTTTATCTATAACGAACACACGGAAACTGGTTCGTCACTTTACATCAATCGGCAAACCCGACGGTAATTCCCATCCGTGGTCTTTAATTTCCATTATATCTCTTAGTTTTGTGGTTTGCCTGGTGTCTCCGCCAGTTTTCAAATAAAAAACATTCCGCCTTATGCCTGCGTCAATATTATCCTTCGATTCCCACGCTGCATTGGATGCGGTAAAACGCGCCCCTGGCACGGGAACCCATGAGCCATCGGCTTTTTTTACAAACACATTGAAAAACTCGGCTTCTCTTACTTCGTTTACGCTTTTGCGGTCCCGTCGAAAATCCTCCACAAACGAATAAAGCCCCTTCAGCAGTGTTCCACCAGTGCGAGTCCTGAAAGTTACCAGTTTTTTCCACTCTCTCTTTTTTGAATTCCAGATGCAACCTGTATAAGCGGTTTTATTCTCCTGAACCTCGCACATTACAATAAACCGATTTGTCTGCCCAATCTCCCAATCAAAATCGCCCATGCATTGTCCGCCCGTTCCTTCCCCGCCAAAACGGCGGATTCGAACATCGTCTCCCTGATAAAGACATTCCACACGGTCTTCCGCATTCACTGAGTTCGGATCATCGCCCTTTGTCGGGTCCCACACGGAGAAAATTACCACCTTCCTTCCATCCCCGAGTTCTTGAATCCCAAAATAACCACTGTTCCACCCGCATGCCATAAAATAACTGCCCCTCGTTGATTTGCGAACGACCATTTCCAGATAAAAAGCCTTGCACTCCGGTGCCTGATATCCAAGATGAACAGACCTTGCCGCTCTAAACTCTGTCTGCTCCGCAGAATAAAGTTGCATGACAACCAGACTTAAAAAGAGAACCGCTTTGTTCATAATTTTTACATTAAGAATTGATTGCATTTTAAGCAAATACCCACCGCTTTGCAATTGATTTGAAAAACACGGCACACAATTTGAAGAATTTGACATAAAGAGCGGACTCTCATCCATCCCCGTAATTGGAGCGTGCAATCCTGTGCGTCCGCATTTACTGCTCCTGCATGGCGGGGCGCCGCGGGCGCCTGCACATATTTTCCCTTCTCCAGGCGGAAAAATACCTGTCCATAAGAAAACAGCTCCCTTTTTTGTGCGGGATTTGATTCTGCAAGTCCTCCGCAATCTCGGTTCTACATGAGCGTACCCCCAATTACAAAACTGCTGAGCAGACGCGCCACTCCACCGTGCCGTATCCCGGTCAACAAACTGCCGTTTTTTGATTAATAATATTTCTAAACCACTAAAAGAGCATCAGGATTTTTGATGAATTATATACAATACAAAAACATTACTGATTGATACTTTTCGTGTCTTTAAGAACCAATATCGGTTCCATATTCGCTTCTATTAACCTTTTTATCTTTATGCCCTTATAACAATCCCGAAATTTTTCACTGGCGAGAGTATATAGATTGTTCTACTCGGATTTTAAGGAGGAAGATTAAGATTGAATAAAGACTGTTAATGTTTTTTTGGTCTGAAACCAGGCGGCAGTTTTGGTTCTTCTTTTTTAGGTTCGACAAGTTCCTCTTGTTTCTCCTGGAAGTGCTCCCCTTGTTTTGCCTCTTCTACGAGAGGCTCCACCACTTTCTCAGGTTCAGGTTCGGGCTCTGGAATGCCAAGACGTTGACGCGCCTTTTTCGCCGCAGAGGTTTTCGGATATTTGTCGTTAATTTCACGCAAAAGAGATTCCCCCTTATCGGTTTGTCCAAGTTTGCCGTATAGATTCACGAGATGAATTGCCGCCCACCCCCAGCGCTCTGGCGGCAGTTTGTGCTTTAAAATCTGTTCATACTCAAGGGCGGCGGCAAGAGGGTTCTTAAGGTCAACTTCGTAGATTTCTGCTATCCTCATCGCCACGTAAATGGCGCGCGGATGTTCTTCGTAATATTCGCGGAGAATGCGGATAGCCTCAAGGTAATCGCCGTTTTTCCAGACCTCTTCAGCCCGTTCATATTCAGGCGCTTTTGCCTCCTCGCTCTCGTCGCTGAAAATAAATTTAACAGCTCTATCCGCAAAGTAAGCCGAAATATCTCTGCTAATAAGAAGCCCGAGCAAAACAAAACAAATAAGGGCAAGAAAACCATTCATCCCCATGCTTAAATCGGCGGGAACAGGGATTTTCTGCACCTTTAAAAGGTAGATTTCCCTGAAAGCAAGCGCAAACAGCACGCATGCCGCCGCCAATCCGATATAGAGTATTATTTTGACTACAGGTCGCATTGACCAAAAATTTACCCTTTATATTAAGCAGGTTTAAGACCAATTGTAAATATTGGAATAAGGATTCATGGAAAACCGCCTTCAAATCTATGCAATAACAAATCTACTGTCTTTTTTATTAAACATTTTTTGTTGTTTTATAAACAAAATTTGCTTTTTTACGAATTTATGTTATTATTAACATAGTTAATTTTAAAAAGAAAGGATACTAATATGAAAAAGGCGTCAACAATCCTTGCAATAACCCTCCTGGCAACATCTCTGGCATTCGGCGAGGCTGTGGTTGGCAAACCAGCTCCCGATTTCGAGGCGAAAGATATCAACGGCAACACGCATCGCCTGTCGGATTACAAAGGCAAACTCGTTGTAATCGAAGCGTATAATCTGGACTGTCCATTCTGCGCAAACCATTTTAAAACAGGGGCAATGCAGGAACTCCAGGGCTGGGCTACAGAGCAAGGTGTTGTCTGGCTCGTTGTGAATTCGGTAAACAAAAACCATCCAAGTTACAGAACACCTGAAAAGGCAAAACAAGAATTCGAGGCGCAAAAAATGAAAGCAACGGCCTGGATTGACGACTCCGATGGGAAACTCGGAAAGGCTTACGGACTTAAAACCACGCCCCACATGGTTGTAATCGGCAAAGACGGTATCGTGGCTTACAACGGCGCGATTGACGACCGCCCGTCTTCCAGCGGAGACCCGCGAACCGCCAGAAACTACATCAAAGAAGCTATTCAAAGTTTGCTCTCAGGAAACCAGGTGGCAGTAAAGCAGACAAAACCGTATGGTTGCGGTGTAAAATACGAGTAATCCCGTCGATTGCTCGGGTTCATGGCTGGGTCGGCTCGAACCAGAGCCGACCTTTTTATTTTTATGTTTAACAAAATTCACGCCTGAACAGATGAAAAGACTCGTGAACACCATGCTCATGCGTTAAGAAAAACAATTTCATGAAATGACTCACGTTCCTGAGCATGATTGTTATTCTCTCAGGGATGAGTCTGCCACTGCAGAACCGAGATTTCAGACTTGCAGAATCAAGTCCAGCCCGAAAGAAAATAGATAGAAGGCGGAAAAACCTTGCCGTTGAGTTTCCTCCACAAAAACTATTTATACATGATTTTGCTTATCTCCCGCATTGCCTCGATTAGTTCCGAATACGGCGTATCGCAGGTATCAACAATGCCAATCTGGTAGTTCTCCTCGTCCAGGGCGCGTCCCGTGGTTGGCTGGTCCTGATACTGAAACCAGTGACATCCGACAAACGACGGGTGTTCGAGAACGCTTTTGACGTAATTTATATAGGCTTTTGAGCGGTCTTCCTGCGATGCTGTGGGAACAAGCCCCGTGTGAAACATCCCTCTATCCAGCGCTCCAAAATGAAATTCGCCGATAATCAACGGGACATCGGCGCCGCCATTGAATTTAAAGTCGCGAACATCGCGTTTGTAAATGTTGTAACTCACAACATCGCAATATTTAGCCGCCGCTGAAGCCGCAAGCTGGTTAACCCACGCAAACCTACACCCCAGATACAACTGCTTGGGAGCGACCTCTTTTATTACCTTTTTAACCGTCTTGAAATACTGCTCTGCGAGGACGGTGTAAAAGTTCAGCAAGTCCTCTTTCGCGCGGGCGCGGTCAGGCGTTGTCTGGCTCTGAAGCAAATCATCCCACGATTTGTATTCTGTTCCCCAGACTCTGTTCAATTTTTCAACATCAGTGTATTTTTCTTTGAGCCTGCGGACGAACTCGATTTTCGCTGGTTGCGTGGACGGAGATTTCAGCGCTCCGAGGGCAAGCGAATATTCATCGCCCCACGACATCTCGTTGTCCGAAAAATATCCGATGCACCACGGGTCGCCGGCGCTCCTGCCTTTTTTGGACTCAATGCTACGGCGCAGGTTTGGTTCAAATGAAGGGTCAAACACGTCCGGAAATTTGCCCCAGTAGCCTTCGCTTCCCTGAATTGCCGGCGTGCGTCCTGAACTTATATTGTCCGTGTAAGGTGTTTGCCGCATAAGACGAACGCGCTCATCCGACCAGTTGCCGATTGTGTTCAATCCCCAGCTTCGCAATCGCTTGTGGATAAGCTCTGGATAAACCTCGCGCCAATTTTCGCCGTACTTGCGGAGCAAATTTGCGGCGCTGAACGAAAACGTTCGAACGTTTCTCCCGATATAGTGTCCCTTGATTGGTCTGCTCGAAGAAATAAATTCCTTGAACTCCGATTTTTCCCACGGCGGATTTTCGAACCACGATTCCCGTTCCTCAATCGGCGTAAACTCTGTCATCCGAACACAGTCCACGCCATGCGAGAAAAACAAATGTCCATCCGGGTCAATCAACCACCACTTTCCATTGACCTTTTGGGTTCTGAAAAATCCTGTTGCTTCAAGTTTTGGACCATTTGCCCAGCCTCCCCATTTATCCCAGCCGATTGGAGCCTCATTTTTTGCCAATTCCCGCTCCTCGTCTATCCTTTTTGCCTTAAGCTCATCCAGAGACAAAGTTTTTCCTCTCCAGTTTTTGTGTTTATACTGACCAAACGTATCAATGAACGGAAAATACGGCGTGGCGTCGGATGTCAAAGCCGTCGGGGGAATGTGAATTCCACCTGCGTTAATGGATTCAATCTCGAACGAATGCACCCCCGACGGTTTATTCACAAAAAACAGTATCTGAACAATGTTTGCAGGATTAATTGTCTTTGGTCCGCCCGATTTTTTCGGATAACCACGCATTCCAAAAAGTTTGCCATCCATACGGTCATCAGTATAACGGATAAGGTAAATCATGATTGAACCGGTTTGACCGGGATTAATCTGTGAACTGCCGGTCAAACAATAATTGACACCATCAGCGCCGGGATTATCTATTCTGCAAAATAACGTTGCCCGTGCCGAACCGACATTTTTTGCCCTTACCTCAACAAACTCAAACCTCGACAAATCCCACGGCTTTTGCGGCTTGAGCGTTATGCCAGGATACGGCGAATTAGTTCCAGTCTTGATTACCAGAACGTTTCTGCCACCAGAAGTAACAACCTCCGCCGTCGCGTCCGTTGTCAAAAGAATGGACTTGTCGAAGCCCTGCTCGAATCTTACAACCGCTGTCTGTGAGAAACAGATTGCAATCGAAAAAATAAAGAGAATCAAACAGTGAATAACAACGCTAAATTTGTGGTTTGCCGATTTCATAATATCAGGAAACAAGAATGAGTCGAAAAATGCAAGAGAGATTACAATACGCAAGTCCATTCTTTACACACACAAAAACCCACCTGTCCCGTTGTAATTATTTCTGGCAGTAGAACGATGTCCATCTTATCCGCAATTTTGGCTTTGCGGGAGCAGAGCCATTCCGAAAAATAACAATCATGCAACTGTCTCTTATACACATC
>JAOADO010000017.1 GCA_026417275.1 Verrucomicrobiia bacterium | reverse complement strand
CATCTGCAGCTTCCATTAAAGCGCACAGACCTTTTGTCTCAATCATTCCAAGTGCTTGTTGTGCCATAATCTGTTCCTCCGTTTGGTTATTTGCCCTGTTGTTTTGGTGGTTCGCCAAGAAATGCCTTCAGTAAATCCTCGTGTGGACGCGCAATTATGTGCGAACTGATAAGTTCGCCAACTTTGCTTGCCGCCTTTGCGCCGGCATCAACCGCCGCCTTCACACTGCCCACATCGCCTTTGGCAATCACGGTTATTAAACCACCGCCAATGGGGATCGTTTTCACAAGGCTAACATTTGCCGCTTTAACCATGGCGTCGCTGGCTTCAACCGCGCCAACGTAGCCTTTTGTCTCTATCATTCCAATCGCGTCGCTCATATTTTTTCCTTTCTTAAATTGTTCCAAATTTTTGACGATTTATTAAAATCTTTAACGTTATAGTTTGTTTATTTCATCAATTCTACAGGTGTTCCAGGCTGTAAATTGCAGGCATTACCTTCGTCGGTATCCAGATGAACCTCAAGTTTGAAACTCTTGTCCACACGAACAAGGAGTTTTTCCAGGGTAATCGCACAGGGACCACCCACCTTAAGTTTCATCTGGTCTCCGTTTTTAACGCCATAAAACACCGCGTCATCTGGATGCATGTGCACATGTCTCAATGCACGTATGACACCTTTTTTCAACTCAAAAAAACCTTTCGGTCCCATGAGCATACACCCTGGCGTCCCTTCAATGTCCCCTGAAAGGCGCAAAGGCAAGTCGAACCCGAGCGCAATGCCGTCAGTGTAAGCAAGTTCAACCTGATTTAATGAACGGCACGGACCAAGTATGCGCAAATTAGAGATTATCCTGCTACGCGGCCCAATCAATGTAACAGTCTCATTTGCCGCAAATTGTCCTTCCTGGTATAACCATCGGTAAACGGTCAGTTTATAACCTTTGCCGAAAAGGGCATCTACTGCATCCTGCGTTAGATGACAATGACGGGCGCTAACGTTGACCACGAGCGGGTTTGGAGCCTTAGCCGCGCGCGGAAGTGGTTTACCAAGTTTGTTGTAAACCGCTTGACGCACCAGATGCTCAACGATGGCTCTGTTGATAATGCCAGGTTCTGCGCCCATATCTGATTAAAATTCTACTGAAAATTTAGAAAAATAAACAAAAATGTCAACAAAAATCTTGCAAATTCTATCAAATTCTATCAAATTCTTTTAATAATCAACGATTTTTTATGGTAGATATTTTTGAATGTTCTTTTAAAAATGCATAGGAATAGAAGGACTCTGCTCCTGTGGGACCGAAAAGTTGGATTTGCGGAGGAGGATTCTGGTCCAATCTTTTGGGGTAGGATACTTCTGTTCCCGCGGAATCGTCTCTGCCGGGAAAGTATTACTCCCGAAAATTGGATTAATTGAAATGCTGGACATATTGAGAAATGATTTTTAACTGTGCAAGCCGAAGAACGCAGACATAGAATTGAAGAATACCTGCAAAAGGTCGAATTTGCATCACTGGAAGAACTGGCGCAATACGTTGGCGCGTCGGTCTCGACAGTCAGACGCGACCTGACAATTCTTGAACATGGAGGGAACATTCACCGTACACACGGTGGGGCGCGTCTTGTAAACTTACGTTCGGATGAATATGTGTTTTCAGCGCGCGACACGCATCAACTGGTAGAAAAAGAGGAGATCGGAAAAGTTGGCGCTCAATTAATCCAGCCAAACCAGAGCGTAATAATTGACGTTGGCACGACTGTGTATCATGTGGCTCGACATCTGGAAGAACTGGCAATTCCGCTCCAGGTAATCACCAACTCTCTACCAGTGGCAAATCTTTTCGCTTCGTCAAACCGTGTCGAACTGGTTGTCTCAGGGGGTGTGGTTTACCCGCGGCTCGGGGCAATGGTAGGACCTCAAACCGTGGAAGTGTTCAATAAAATTCATGCAGATGTCGCTATCATGGGTGCTGGCGGAATTACGGAGGAAGGAATAACAAACTCGCACGGGCTGATGATTGACATTCAGCGTGCAATGATAAATGCCGCAAGTCGTGTAATCTTTTGCCTGGACCATACCAAGTTTGGCAGGCGCTCAATGCTCCCCCTTTGCGGACTTGATGTTCCCGACATTATAGTGACCGACTCTCTTGCTCCGCAGGAACTTATTCATCAACTTCGCGAAAAACAGATTGAAATTGTCATGGCAAATCTGGAAGAGGGAACAAAATAATAATCCCGAATTTTTCAGTTAGATAATGGACAGTAATTATTCACTTCATTTTTTATTAATTTACTGTTTTTAAGTTTACTGCAAAGAATTATAGATACGCTGCAAGGTTGAGACTAATCTTATTTATATCCATATCCAATATTACATCTTCAAAGAAAGTTTTATGACAAGAACTGGGAAATGCGCCTGTTCAAATTAATCATATTTTGATAATATTTTTACCAGTGTTTGTTGGAGGAGGAGTTTTTTATCCTGCTGAGTTGATACCAGTTCATGGTTGCACTGAAGGAGCAGGTACATTGCCTCGACAAGTTCGGCGCGCGAGTAGTTTTTGCACTCTTCGCAGGCTTTAAACAACACAAATGGATGTATTTTAAGGCTGGAAAGATTTGATAGCAAAGATGATTCGATTTGTTTTTTGAACGACGGGTAATTTATGGCGGATTTTATGGTTTTAGATTCGATTAAATCCTTTGCCACAAGCATGGCACGGAATTTTGATATTATGCCATAGAGGATTCCGATTTCGCTTTTTTCTTTGTCGAACTGCATGCTCCAGAATTCTTCATCCAGACGTCTGAGTGCTTCTGCAAGGTCGCGTTTGCCAATGGCGTCAGCAACGGCAAATGCCTGCGCCTGTTTGTTGGTAGAGCATATTTCTTCGACATCTTTTATCCGTATTTCGTTTCTTGCGCCGCTATAGATAATTAATTTTTCCGCTTCCGAGCGCAACATCGCGGTGTCGGCACCAATTCTGTTTATAATCTCCAGCAAAACATCTTCAGGGGCATGTTTTTTATTCTCTTCTAATATGTTTCTAATATATTCAACAGCTTTAGTTTCCCAATCCGGGTCTTGTACAGAAAGCGCGTCAAATGTCTCGATTTTCCCGACCTCTGATATTGCTTTGTAAAATGTTCTTCGTTTATCAGCGACTTCAGCGTTTATGACCAATTTTGTATCTTTCCATGCATGTGTTTTAATTATTTTTGCTAAATCATCGAGTCGTTTCCATACATGGTCGTTTGTGATTGAAGAGGAGTCGGATAAAAAATTGCAGTCTTTCAACCATATAATCCTCCTGGAGCCAAAGAACGGAAAAGTGTTCAAAGCTTCCTGCAGTCGAGCCAGAGTTTTAAGCGCCTCTTCTTGTGAATTTACAGAGGCGTCAATTATATCTTTATCCATTACACCGTCTTCAGCAGACCATGTTTCAAAAATCTGCCTGGCGCGTTCCTTTGCTAGAAACTCATCCGTTCCGACAATCAACACAACTGGTGGCAAATCTCTATTATTCTTTTGCATACCGTTTTTCCCGAAAATTTCGGGGTGAAAAATCTTTTCAGAATTTATAACCTATCGCGGATTTAATTTGAATATCGTTTTTGCTGACGCCTGGAGCTGGCGTAGAATCATAGATATCGGCAAACTCGGCGCTTATGTACATTTTATTGGAAATCGGGTAGATGAGCCTTGTGTCCAACTTCATGCGATAACTGCCGAGGTCATCCGGACGCGTGCTGAACATGAGCCTTTCTATGAGCAAAAATTTCGAAAGCAGGACAGTTCCCAGGTTTTGTCCAAAGTCAATAAACATGTGGCTTTCATCCGTCGATTCTGTGTAAAAGTAACTTTGATAACTGCCGCCGAATGTAAAATCCAGCGCAAGGGTTGGTTTTGATATAAGGCGATAACCCAGACCCGGACCGATGTGGTAGAAAAACTCAATCTCGCGTATCTGGTCGTATCCTGCCTCAAACATGTTGTAGTTAAAAAGGTCATTCTTTATTGTTATTTCATTTCTATAGTTGCCGTCCATCCGATTGGCAGAAAGTTCCTTTCCTGCTTTTCCGTAAGCCACGTCATAGCGAAGGTAATTGATAATTGAACTGGTCGTATATGAAAGGTTCAATTGTCCAGAAACATTCTGCCTCTCTTTGATATTAAATCCAGCATCCAATCCCACCGAAATGTCGCCTTCGATTTTTCTTTTTGTTTTAGCCAATGCATTAGTCAAAACCGTGGCGGATGGAAATTCCTTGTTAAGCTGTTTTGATAGTTGCTCTCTCTGGACTTCTTTTTCTGTTTTTTGCCGCCGCTCCTGTTGCTCCTGATAATCAATGACATCTGTAATACTGCTGAACGGGATAATCACGGTTGGATTCCACGCGGTTTTTAAAATTAATTGTTCGGAGTCTCTATAAACAATCATTCCGCTGAGTCGGTCGCCATTGTTAAAAATAATCGTGGAAACCTCGCTGTCCGCGACACTTTTGAAAGCCATATTCAAGGTAAAGAAAACAATCGCCGCAAAGAACCAGCAGAGGGATTTCAATGCTTTGCCAGATTTTCTTAACCCTTCATTCATTTTTTTATAAGTCAGCATCGTCTTCTGTTATATTATTGCCCATTTTCAAATTAAGCAAAGAAAGAGGCTAAAAAAAAAACGTTCAACGGCTTATACTACAACAACCAATCATCTCATACTACTTGACAAACTGTGCAAAAAGATAATTATTAGGTATATTGGAATATATCGTTGCGTCTTATTAAAAAGATAGAAGATGCAACATTGTCGTAACTTACAGTCTGTGGGCAATCGCCCCCATGTTAAGACCCTGCTGAGAAATCCAGGGTTTTTTGTTTTTTAAAATGCAACTTACAACAAAAGACGTCGCAAAAATTTTTAATGTGACGGAACGCACGGTAAACGAGTGGACCAAAAAACAAGGTCTGCGCGGTTATCGCGAGGGTGATGTTCTGCATTTTAATCGTTCAGAATTGCTCGAGTGGGCAACACTTCGCGGAATGAAAATTTCCGATGAATTGTTATCGGACACGAAATTTTCCAAGCCCACCGTCGAATTTTATCTTGCTTCAGCAATCGAAAACGGCGGCATTTTTTATCATATTCAAGGCAATTCTAAAGCCGAATTATTAAGGAATATCGTCAATCTATTGAATCTGCCAAAAGACGCAGATAGAGAGTTTTTATATAATGTATTGTTTGCCCGCGAACAAATGATGACCACCGCGATTGGCGAAGGGATAGCAATCCCGCATCCAAGAAGTCCAATTGTGCTCAATATTTTACAACCGAGTGTTTCGATTTGTTTCCCTGAAAAACCCATTGATTACGGGGCTCTAGACGGAATTCCAGTCCATACTCTTTTTACTGTTATTTCACCCTCTGTGACCTTGCACTTAAGAATTTTAGCCAGAATCGCTTACGTACTAAAAAATGAACAGTTGAAAGCCGCTCTCTTAAACAGGGCAGATAAGAACAAGATTTTAGATTTAATAAAAGTGGCAGAAACTTCGTTGATTTCTTAACTTTTAAAACCGAGCTCAGCCTATGAAACTACTGATTTATTCATTTCTTATATGGATTGGCGCTGTTCCACTGATGATGCTTCTTCATAAGAGGGCAAGCCTTGTCAGAGGAATTGGAGCCCTGAGTATAATCGCGGGTTCGGCATTTGGCATTATCAGCGGCTTCAGAACAGTCATATTAAATCTAAATGAAAATTTAATCTTTGATTGGTCTATTCCATGGAGCAAATTTCATATCGGGATAGACCCTTTAAGCGGTTGGTTTTTAATACCAATATGTCTTCTTGCCTTTCTTGCGTCTATATACGGCTTCGCATACGATAAACACGAAGAATCATATTTTTCCGCTAATTTTTCATGGTCAATGTTCATAGTATTACTATTGAGCATGGTAATGGTGGTCCTTGCTAGAGATGGCGTCTTGTTTTTTATGGCATGGGAAGTTATGGCTCTAGGTTCTTTTTTTCTTGTGATAAGAGAGCATAATCAAAACGCCTCCCAGAAAGCCGCGTTCATCTATCTTGTTGCAACTCACATTGGTACAATTTTCATCTTAATATTGTTTTTGCTTGAAGCCACAACTACAGGGAGTTTCGACTTTAATAAATGGGCTCAAAACTCGGGCAACGTAACAGGCGCTTCTGCTTTGTTTATGCTTGCTGTGATTGGTTTTGGTACAAAGGCTGGATTCATCCCGTTGCACATCTGGTTGCCGGAGGCGCACCCTGCCGCTCCAAGTTATATCTCCGCATTGATGAGCGGTGTTATGATTAAGACTGGCATATATGGAATCTTGCGTTCGCTTGGCTGGTTCGGTGAGCCGCACGCATGGTGGGGCTATTTAATGATTGGCATCGGTTTGGCTTCTGGGATTCTCGGAGTGTTATTTGCCCTTGCGCAACGCGATTTAAAACGCCTCTTAGCCTACAGCAGTGTAGAAAACATTGGAATAATAGCTTTAGGAATAGGAATAGCCATTCTCGGCATTTCATTTGATAAACCCGGACTGGCATTTCTTGGTTTTGCCGGGGCTTTGTTGCATGTAGTTAATCACGCTGTCTTCAAGGGTTTACTCTTCCTGGGGGCTGGCAGTGTTCTCCATGCAGTAAAAGACAGAAATATGGAAAATATGGGGGGGCTAATCAAAAAGATGCCAGCCACAGGCATTGCATTTTTAGTTGCTTCTGCGGCGATTGCCGGATTGCCGGTTTTGAACGGATTTGTAAGCGAATTCACAATATTTTTTGGCGGGCTTTCGGGAATAATGAGCGAAAAACCAGCATTAATTATTTCCAGCATTTTTGTGGTGGCTGGGCTTGGGCTTATTGGAGGCATTGCCGCGGCATGTTTCGCAAGGGCGTTCGGGATTGTTTTTCTCGGCGAACCGCGTTCAGATAAATCAGCATACGCAATAGAATCAGACACACTTATGATTTTACCAATGCTGGCGTTGAGTGGTTTGTGTTTCGTGATTGGTTTGAACGGTGCATGCATGATATCTTTTGTGTTATCTCCAATCACGAACATTTACTCAAAAGCCCCGGACGGTTTCATTCTAATCCAAGCAATCATTCAAAATTCACTCAATTTTGTTTCAATCATCGGTCTTCTAGCCGTATTGGTGACAATTGTTTTATACCTTATTCGTAATTATTTGCTAAAACAGACCCCTCCTGCCGCCGATGTTACATGGGACTGTGGTTACATAAAACCTTCCGCAAAAATGCAATACACTGCATCATCATTTGCACAACCTTTTGTTCACCTCTTTAAGCCAATACTGCGAACAAAGGCAAATTTTCAAATGCCTAAACAGTATTTTCCACATCGTGCAAGTTTTCATTCAGAAACACCTGATATTTTCCACCTGGATTTTTACGCACCGTTATCCAGAAAAATATATGACCATCTTTCCAGATTTAAATTTCTGCAACATGGGTACATTCAAATTTACATACTCTACATTGCGTTAACATTGCTTGTTTTACTCATCTGGAAATTAGGGTGATTTTATGAATTGCATTAATTCAATTTTAACAATTTGCCTTACAGCTGTTTCAGCACCACTGTTGCTTGGCATTATCAACCGCGTGAAGGCAACTTTTGCGGGAAGGAAGGGACAACCAGTTCTGCAAACTTATTATGATATTTTTAAACTGCTCAAAAAGAGCGCCGTTTACAGCCTGACAACTTCGTTTGTTTTCAAACTCGGTCCTGTGTTAAACCTTGCCGCTATCTTTTTAGCATTGACAATGATTCCAGTTGGACCTCTACCGCCATTGTTTTCTTTTGAAGGGGACATTTTTCTGATAATCTATTTAGTGGCTATTGGACGGTTCGCAACAATTCTCTCCGCACTTGACACAGGTTCAAGTTTTGAAGGCATGGGTGCAAGCAGGGAAGCATTCTTCTCCGCGCTTGCTGAGCCGGCAATTCTCATCAGCCTGCTGGCTGTTGCCAAACTCACAGGTTCTTACTCTTTAATTTCCATTGTTGAAAAAATCTCTGCTGTTGACTGGATTGCTCATGCGCCAGCGCTCGGACTCATCGTTGTTTCTTTATTTATAATTTTGCTTGCGGAGAACGCACGCATCCCGGTTGACGACCCCAACACGCATCTTGAGCTTACGATGATTCATGAGGTTATGGTGCTGGACCATTCTGGTCCGGATTTTGCGGCAATCACTTATGGAGCCGCGTTAAAACTCTGGCTGTGCGCGGCAATCATTTGTTCAATTTTGCTTCCCATTCACACGGGAAATATGTTTACAGACCTTGTCGCCTGGCTTTGCGGAATGAGCATAATCGCCGTCGCTGTCGGTGTGGTCGAGTCCACAATGGGCAGATTAAGATTGTTCGTAGTTCCGCAATTGCTTGTTGGCGCCGTTGTCCTCGCAGGCACAGGGATTTTGATGATTTTAATTCCATAATGTTATGAAATTGCAATTGTTGTTAATACTTGTTTTGCTAACAAACCTTAAGCTGCTTGCATCAAGCAGGCTTGGTTCAAGCATCCGCATCGTTGCGGTTCAGGGAGTTTTGCTCGGATTGTTGCCGCTGTTGACGGAAGAATCCCCATGGCAATGGAGGATACTGCTTCTTTCGGCTGGCGCTATTGCGCTTAAAGGTTACGTATTTCCTCGATTGCTTTTCAATGCCTTAACAACGGCAAATGTAACAAGAGAAGTTCAGCCATTTGTCGGTTATATTGCATCCCTGCTTTTTGCGATGGTTGCTCTTGGCGCTTCGTTTTGGCTTGGCTATTCTCTCCCATTGCCGCAAATAGAATACTCAGAATTTTTAGTTGCCTCCTCATTTTTTGGAATTTTTACCGGACTTTTTATCATCATTACCAGACGACGGGCGATTAGCCAGGTACTTGGATTTCTTTTGATTGAGAACGGGGTTTTCTCTTTTGGCGTGGGCATTATTGGTTTCACATCTCTGCTGGTTGAAATTGGAATTTTGCTCGACGTTTTTGCCGCGGTGTTCGTGATGGCAATCACCGTATTTCATATTTCGCGGGAATGCAACCACGTGGACGTAGATAAACTTTCGCTATTAAAAGATTGATTATGATTGCGACGTTACTATTGGTTCCGTTTTTTTGCGGAGTTATCGCTTTCTTTACCAGGAGAAAAGCGACTCGTCTTGCTTTATTACTCGGCGGAGCAGGCATTCATTCAGCAATTACCGTTTTTGCCTGGGAAAAAACGCCAGAACCAGTCAGCGGAGCATGGCTTGCGCTGGATTCCACTGGACTACTATTTCTCTCTATAACAAGTTTCCTCTTTTTCTTAATAGCAATTTATGAAATCGGGTATTTAAAAGAGATTTCAAATCATGAAAATGGTGACAATGCTGGCAATCATTCTTTACCAATATCTCCCGAAGGCGTGTTCATTGGATGTCAGCTTTTGTTCTTATCCGCCATGACGCTGGTGATTTTGAGCCAACATTTTGGTTTAATCTGGGTAGCAATCGAGGCAACTACGCTCGCAAGTGCGCCTTTGATTTACTTCCATAGAAATTCTCATTCCCTTGAAGCAACGTGGAAATATCTTTTAATTTGTTCGATAGGTATTGCACTTGCACTGCTTGGAATTTTCTTTTTAAGCATTTCGGCTTTTTCTCCGCGTGATAGTTCAATAAGCCTTGTTTTTCAAGACCTCATAGCCAACGCGGATAAATTAGACTCCAAATGGCTAAAAGCGGCTTTTATTCTAATTGTTGTTGGATATGGCACAAAGATGGGGCTTGCACCACTGCACACGTGGTTGCCGGACGCTCACAGCGAATCTCCGTCCGTCATTTCTGCAATGCTTTCAGGCGTGCTTTTAAACTGCGCGTTCCTCGGAATCTTTCGATTTTATGAAGTGTGCGTAAAATCCGGTCTGTTTGCTTTTGCGAATGAGATTCTTATACTGTTTGGTCTTGCCTCATTGATAGTCGCGGCAGTGTTCATAATTGGACAATCTAACTTCAAACGATTGCTCGCATATTCAAGTGTGGAACACATGGGACTTCTGGCGCTTGGAATCGGACTTGGTGGAACTGGCGTATACGGTTCAATGTTGCATGCTGTCAATCACTCCGTAACAAAGGCAATGTTGTTTTTGATGTCCGGTGTGATATTGTCAATTTATCAGTCTAAAAAGGTCGCCGATGTGCGCGGAATCTTTTCCGTTTCGCAGTGGATTGGATTGTTGTGGATTGCGGGATTTCTCTCGATTGCCGGCAGTCCGCCGTTTGGCGTATTCGTCAGCGAATTCACGATAATAAAAACAGCTTTCGACAACGGGAAAACTCTGGTAGGAATCATTGCACTGGCAATGCTCGGCGTTATTTTCATTGGAATGGCGTCCATATTTATAAAAATGAGCACTGGCGTGCCGCGCAGCGAGGACGAAAACATCAAACTCTCAAAGTTATGCCCGACAATGGTTTTGACGCCAACGGCGCTTCTTTTAATCTCTCTAACACTTGGTTTTTATATACCATCGCCATTGAACAACTTGCTTTTAAAAATCTCAAGGATAACGACTTTTTAATTATCGGATATTATGATGGCCGATCGCTTTTTAAGAATTAAAAACACTGAACCTGCGGAATTTTCCGCGGTACCTGTGCTGGATATTGGCGCTTTTGTTGATTATTCGACAACGTCTGTTTCTCGCGGCAGGCGGATTTCCGCATTCTTCGGGATTCCCGAAGGTGATAAAACAAGGCTTGTGATTGTCCTTGCAAACGACTCAGAAAACTATCTTGAAATTGCTTCCACAAAAGTCGGTGACACTTACCCGTCTTTGACGCCGATGTGCCCATCCGCTCACATTTTTGAACGAGAGATTTTCGAACAATACGGCGTTCAGCCATCTGGACATCCATGGCTTAAACCTGTTCGCTTCCCTAAGAAAAACCGACAAACGGGCATCAACGCATCTCAAAAACAACTAATCGGGGCAATAGACTTTTTTAAGGTCCATGGCGATGAGATTCACGAAGTTGCAGTCGGTCCCGTCCATG
The DNA here is from genome assembly GCA_026417275.1 of Verrucomicrobiia bacterium. The sequence continues at coordinate 15,768 of JAOADO010000017.1, read as the reverse complement.
CTGGAATCATTGAACCTGGGCATTTCAGATTTCAATGCTGGGGTGAGACAGTATTTCATCTTGAAATATCGCTCGGATATCAACACCGAGGCATTGAAAAGCGAATATGCGAGGGTTATCCGCATAGAACTATCCATTATATGGAGACGCTTGCCGGAGACACAACAATTGGTCACACAACAGCTTACTGTCATGCTCTCGAATCTCTCTGCAATGCATCGGCTCCGCCACGAGCACAGGCTTTGCGCGCTATTGCGCTTGAACTTGAACGCCTTGCAAACCACACCGGTGACCTTGGGGCGCTCGCCGGAGACGTCGGTTTCCTTCCAACAGCATCCTATTGCGGAAGAATTCGCGGAGACTTTCTGAATATGACCGCGCTTTTATGCGGCAACAGATTCGGTAGAGGCTACATCCGTCCTGGCGGCATTAATTTTAACCTGACACAGGAGGAAACTGACACACTGCGCAAACGTTTAGAAGCCGCACGGGCGGACGTCTGCGGAGCAGTAAATCTCCTGTGGGATACATCTTCAGTAAGGGCAAGATTTGAAAACGCGGGTTTTCTAACCCGAGAAGACGCCGTTAATCTCGGGCTTGTAGGTATTGCCGCGCGCGCCTGCGGCATAGAACAGGATGTGCGACGAGACCACCCATACGGACAATACCGTTTCTCACAAATCCCCATCTCAACACATCCGCACGGAAACGTCTTTTCGCGCGCGTTTGTAAGATGGCGCGAAATTGAACGGTCAATAAACTTCATACTTGAGACTCTGCAGTCTCTGCCAGAGGGCGCTCATAAAAGTAAACAAATAGAAAGTTTAAAACCAGATTCCATTGTTGTCTCAATGGTTGAAGGGTGGCGCGGAGAAATTTGCCATGTGGCTCTTACAGATAAGAATGGCAATCTCAAGTTCTATAAAGTTATAGACCCATCGTTCCATAACTGGACAGGGCTTGCCATGGCTCTGCGAAATCAGCAAATATCGGATTTTCCATTGTGCAACAAAAGCTTTAACCTCTCTTATTGCGGATACGACCTGTAATTTACGGTTATGATTAAAATATTATTAGAACGAATCAGACAGGGATATCGGACAATTGATTTTCCGAAAACCGTTCCGAATTTTCCAAAACATTATCGGGGTTTGCCGCAGATTGACAACACGGCATGCGCGAAAAACTGCAATCTCTGCGAATCCGTATGTCCAACAAAAGCTGTTAATTGTAAAAACGGCAAGATAAAAATTGACCTTGGCAGATGCTTGTTTTGTCCAGAATGCGAGATTGCGTGTCCAGAAAAGAAAATAACATTCACAAAAGACCATCGGCTGGCTGTTTCAAAACGAGAAAATTTAATCATCGGAGAAAAAACACTGCAACTTGCCGAACAACTTGGTGAAAATATTCGAAAGACCTTTGGGCGTTCGCTTAAGTTCCGTCAGGTGAGCGCGGGCGGATGCAACGCATGCGAAGCAGACATCAATGTTTTAAGCACTGTTGGCTTTGACCTTGGCAGATTTGGTATACAGATTGTCGCTTCGCCGCGACATGCAGACGGCATAATCGTTACAGGTCCTGTTTCGGACAACATGAAACTCGCCCTTGAGAAAACTTACCGCGCAGTCCCTGAACCCAAAATTGTCATTGCCGTGGGCGCATGCGCTATTTCTGGAGGTCCATTCATTAATCATGAAGAAACACATAATGGGATAACTGATATCTTCCCGGTTGACCTTTACATCCCCGGTTGTCCGCCTCATCCTCTGACAATCCTCGACGGTTTTCTGAGGCTTATTGGAAAGATAAAATAACCTGAAAAACACTTTCGTTGCACAAAAACAAGATTTTTTAGAAAACACGTCACATTCGCACTTTAAACCGACTTTGTGTTTTAATGATGCAAACCCGTCGCGTTTTTTTGTTAAACGGATTATTTATTTTCTTTTCGGGTTTCTTTTAATATTTGCTCAAGTGTATCGAGATATTTTTCAAAAGCCTTTCTGCCTTTTTCCGTTAAAGAAAACGTCGTCAGAGAACGGCTGTTTTCAAATGTCTTAGTTATTGCAACATAGCCTTCGGTTTGCAGGGTTTTTAAATGGCTGGTTAAATTTCCATCTGTCATATTCAAAATATCACGCAGTTCTGTGAACGATAATTGAGGATTTGCCGCCAATAACGACATTATTGCAAGGCGCCCTTTTTCATGTATGACACGGTCAAGTTGTTGGAAATACTCCGGATTCACTTTGTTTCAGACTGTTTTTCGGTAAAATGCAAGTAAACGCCGTACGCCAGGTGAATAATCCCAAAAAACGCTCCCATTATTGCGTTTGAAGATTCAAAGTTCGGCGCAAAATTCCAGAGCGGATAAATAGCTATCATAAGACTGCCCAGTATTGTTAATAACAATCCAAACAGTTTCATCCCCCTTTGCATAAAAAAACCGGCAGAATTAAGAGCAATTCCGTAAAAAACAATCCACAATGCTGGCAGAACAGAAATGCTAATTGCATGCTCCTTCTCCGAAAAAATAACCGAGATGCCTGCCAATATCCCGGCAAAAAGAGATGGACATAGCGAATAAACCACACGCTTTGTCGGCGCTGACCAGAATGATTCTTCATCTTTAAGAGCCTGTTTGCGCACCAACAAAAGAGTCCCGACAATCGCAATAATTCCAGCGGCAAACCACCACAGCACAAACTCTAATGAGGATTTAACAATAAACGCTCCAAGTATGCCAAAAATTAAACCAATTCCACCAACAAGAAACATCACTGGCGCGAGCGCTCTACGGTAAAGCGCTGAACGCTCCATCAATGTGCGAATTGTTTGAAGGTTTTCTACCGCCCAGTTGTTTTCCATAGCCAATGCTTTCCATATCAAAGTTTCATTGTCAAGGGTAATGTAAAATTGCGCCGCAATAAAATTTCTCACACCCAAAGAAATTGAAAATAAAACCACAAACCTTGAATTTACCATGCATAAATTAAAATCTTTTGCTCAACTGTAGAATCTCGGATAATTTGATGTATATGGTATATGGCTAAGCCAGATAAGAGCAAATGATGCGGATTGATAAATGACAATCGGCGGCTTTATATTGCACAATGCTTTTCGGAACAAGCGACGGGCTCTATTATGCGTGTTGAGCGTTGCGGCAAGTCTGTTTTTGCTCGTAATGCTGCTTGTTACGCTCCGCGAACTCACAGTTCCACCAGAAGAGGTGGAATCCGCCCTTCGCATCGGCGTGAGGAACAAAATTTCAATAGCCAATTTCTTACCAGCAAGACAAAAACCGATAATCCAGAGGATACCAGGCGTTGTGGCAGTTACACCATTCACATGGTTTGGCGGAAAATACAAAAACGAGGAAAATCTCTCATTTGCGCAGTTTGCAATGGACGCCTTGACGCTTCGCCAGACATGGGCAGAACTAAATCTTTCCGATGACGAATACAAGACCTGGCTTTCTGATATGCGTTCGTGTATAGTCGGTAAAATTACCGCCGAAAAATATAATATCAAAGTTGGTGATAAAATGCTTCTGACCAGCACGGTTTACCCGATTGACATTGAACTGAAGGTGGCGGGAATTTACTCTGGGACAATTGACGACCGTAACGTACTATTTCATCACAAATACCTTGATGAAATGCTCGGAAACCCCGGGACTGTTGGCATGTGGTGGGTAAAGGTTCGTTCAATTGACGACATGCCGCGAGTTATTGAAACGATTAATAAAACATTCGCAAACACCAGCGCCGAAGTTAGGGCGGAAACCGAGCGCGCGTTCCAGCTCAGTTTTGTTTCCATGTGGGGCAACATTAAAATGCTCATTCATTCCATCTGTTCGGTGGTCATTTTCACGCTCATTCTTGTATCTGCAAGCACAATGAGCATGGCGATACGCGAGCGATTTCGCGAACTCGCCGTGCTTAAAGCGCTCGGTTTCAAGCGGCGCGAACTTTTTGCCCTCATATTCGCGGAGAGTTTTGGTCTTGCCATGGCTGGTGCCGTGCTTGGCATCGGCGGAGCGTGGCTTGTTTTTAGCCATACAGAGATAATGAAATACGCCACGCACGGTATTTTTATTACATTCGAAGTCACACCGCGAATTGTAGCCCAGAGCATGTTTGTTGCAGTTATGCTCGGCGTGGTGTCCGCAATAGCACCTGCGATTGCAGTTGCGAAGATGAGCGTAGTTGAAGGAATCAAATCTCTTGATTAACCATGGCATTGCCGCTGAAATACAACATTAGAAACCTGTTTGTTCGCTGGCGCGCAACGGCGGCAACGATTGCCGGCATTGCCATGGTGGTGGCAGTGTATGTCCTATTGCAGGCGCTTGCCGTGGGGCTTGAAAAATCCAGCAGAAACACAGGTTACCCGCTAAACGTGGTTGTTGTGCGGAAGGGTTCGACAGCCGAGTCCAGCAGCCAAATCACGCGCGAACAATTCCGCTTCATCAAATATCTGCCGCAAATTGCGCGGGATGAAAAGGGCAATCCGCTGGTCTCATCGGAGGTTATCGTCCTTATAAATCTCCCAAGAAAAAACGACGATGGAGAGGCTCACGTCCTTGTTCGCGGCGTTTCATCCGTTGGAATCTCGCTAAGACCGCAAGTAAAGCTGGTTGATGGACGCTGGTTCAACCCCGGGCATCGCGAAGTCGTGGTAAGCCAGAAACTCGCCGCGAGGTTTGCGAATTTTGAGATTGGCAGTTCGTTCACCACGGCAGGTGCGACGTTGAAGGTTGTAGGGTGGCTGGATGGGCAATACAGCGCCTTTGATTCGGAAGTATGGATGGACGCCGACGAAGCCCGCGCCATTTTCGACCGCGAGCATTATTCAAGCGTCATCGCCCGAGTCCTTGATGAGCAAAATCTGAACGCGTTCACAAACAGAATCGAATCCGATAAACGTCTGCCTTTGCGCGCAATAAGAGAGACCGAGTATTACGCTTCGCAAACCAGAACCGCTATTCCCATAAAAATACTCGGCAATTTTCTTGCCACGGCAATGTCCATTGGCGCCATTTTTGCGGCAATGAATACTATGTATGCAAGCGTTGGAGCGCGAGTCCGAGAGATTGGCACACTGCGCGTTCTGGGATGGAGGCGGCGAACAATCATGCTCGCTTTTGTTCTTGAAGGCGCCTTTCTTGCATTTATAGGCGGTATTTTTGGGTGTCTGTTCGCATTGCCTCTGCACGGTTATTCCACAGGCACAATCAGTTTCGACACCTTCAGCGAGGTCGTTTTTCAATTTCGCCTGACTCCGCAGTTGCTTGTTCAGGGAATGATTTTTGCGATAATTGTGGGGGTTTTAGGCAGTCTTTTACCAGCGATGCGAGCGGCAAGGTTGCCAGTAATCAGCGCTTTAAAATCAATATAAATGTGTAATCCGGGGATGTTAAATGAACGAGGATAAAATACAAAAATTAAAAATTGATAAAACGCAGAAAAAACGGTCGGGGCGATTTGTGGGAATAATTTTCACCATCGCGCTCGCAATTACCGGAATTGTAATTTACTACGCAATTCCGCGCAAGTCTGATTCAATCCGCATTAATCTGAAAGGTTTGAAGACCCTTGAGGCGCGGACAAATGCCGTTGCTCAAACGGGAACAAATTCTCCAACGCAAGCATCCCGAAATCCCACAAACGACTATGAATCTGTTTTGACAGTTAGCGGCTACATCGTCGCAAGAGAACGGATTGAACTAAGTCCGCGCTTCCTCGGTCTTGTAAAATGGATTGGCGTTAAAAAAGGAGATTATGTCACCAACGGACAAATCATAGTTTTGCTCGACGACTCCGAGTATGTGGCAAGGTTAAAAGAAACCGAAGCGCGCCTTGAATCCGCAAAAATATCTTTGCAAAAGGCTCAGATTGACTATGACCGCACCCATCGTCTTGTCCAGGCTGGCGCAGAGGTTCAGAAATTCGAGGACGACGCCCGGCTTCAACTCCTTGCCGCAAAAGCCGCAGTGAACGAGGTCGAAAAACAAATCGAACTTATAAAAACGTATCTCGACTGGACGGTTATTCGCTCGCCGATCAATGGCATTGTTCTGGAAAAACTGGTGGACGCAAACGAACTTGTAACCCCGCAGAGTTTCGGTGGAACGCGCGGACCAAGCACAGCGATGGTAGGACTTGCAGACCTCAACGACCTGCAGGTCGAAATTGACCTCAATGAATCTGACCTCGCAAAAGTCTACCTGAATCAAAAATGCAAGGTTGCACCAGAAGCGTATCCAGATAAAATCTACGATGGTTATGTTGCCGAAATTGCACCGGAAGCAAACCGCCAGAAAGGCACCCTCCAGGTAAAAGTTCAGGTCTTAAAACCCGATAAATTTCTCATTCCCGAGTTAAGCGCAAAAGTGGATTTTTTGAAGTAAATCAATATTGATATTATAAAGAAAACTTCGTTATTAAGTTATTTTTCAGGCAATAACACATCGAAAAACAACCCATATCAATGCGAATATTGACTGTCGGTTATCTCGTCGGGAAAACCAATTTGACGCAAGGCTTCGTATAAAACTATTGCTACACAATTAGAAAGATTTATTGAACGCGCCAATGGATTAAACATCGGTATACGTATCCACTCTTCTGGATTGTTCTGCAATAAACTTAATGGAATTCCGGCAGATTCCCTGCCAAAGACAAGGTAATCATTCATCGAATATTTTACATCTGTATAACTTTTTGGACCGCCAGATTCAACAAACCAGAGTTTTGCGCCAGCCGGTAAATTTTGCTCAAATTCTTTCCAGCAGTTCCATTCTTTAAGATTCACATATTTCCAGTAATCCATTCCTGCCCTTTTTAAATCGCGATTGTCCAAACGAAATCCATAAGGTTTTATAAGATGCAAAGGGGAACGCGTCGCGGCACAAAGCCGCGCTATGTTGCCAGTGTTTGGCGGAATTTCAGGTTCAAGCAAAACTATATGCATATACTTCGTATAATCTTACTGTATAAATAATTTATCTAACGCACTAAACACAAAAACAAAATTTACACTCAAGTTATAAGCATCTCGACAATTTTACCATTTTATTTACTATTTAAACCATGAAAAGCATTGTAAAAACACTCACGGTCATCGCTTTGTTCGCATTTCTGATGATGTGCTTTTGTTCATTTGCGCAACAGGAGTCCGAGTGGATTCCCCTGTTTGACGGAAAAACGTTTAACGGCTGGGTTGGAGACACAAACAAGACATGGCAAATTAAGGACGGGGCATTTGTCGGAGGCTCCACAAATGCAACAGTACCACAAAACGAATTCCTCCGCACAACACGTTCCTTCACAAATTTTATACTAAGCCTCCAGTTTAAACTTGTAGGAACAGAAGGCTTCATAAATGCCGGCGTGCAGATTCGCAGTCAACCACTTAAAAACCCTCCAAATGAAATGTGTGGATATCAGTGCGACATGGGCGACGGGTGGTGGGGATGCCTTTACGACGAATCAAGACGAAACAAAGTCCTGGCTAAACCAGACCCAGATGCCGTTAAAAAAGCATTTAAGAAAGACGATTGGAATCACTATCTTATTCGTTGCGAAGGCAACCGCATTCGCTCATACATTAACGACGTCCTGATGATTGATTACACCGAACCTGAGAGTTCAATCGAACAATACGGAGTAATCGGACTTCAGATTCACGGCGGTGGCAAGGCAATCGTTTCCTATAGAGACATTAAAATCAAGATTCTGCCTTAGAAGAGGTTGTCTAAAGAGATTTTGCTCTGCTCAATATCATATTTTGACCATGCAAAAGTTTTCTGGTGGAGTTTTTAAAATATGAATTTACTTGCGGCAATAAACCCGACTTATGATTACCTGCCTCTGGCAATATTGGCAATCTGCATCTTCTTAATCATCGTCTTTATAACTGTCTTAAGATTCCATGCCTTTTTTGCCTTGATAATGGCAGCATTCATAGCCGGTATTCTGGCAAGAGAATTCCCGGCATCATCTCTGCCTGCATCATATCAAACCCACGGCAAATTATGGCAGGCAATTGAATTGACCACGCTCGAATTTGGAAACGTGGCCGGGAAAATAGCAGTGGTAATCGCCCTTGCGTCTGTAATTGGCATGTGCATGATGGAAAGTGGAGCGGCAGACAAGGTTGTTCGCAAATTCTTAAAGGCTTTTGGAGAAAAACGAACAGGCTCCGCAATCGCCGCAAGCAGTTATTTTCTCTCAATTCCGATATTTTTCGACACATTTTTTATGTTATTGTTGCCGCTTGCACGAGCGTTAAGTTTCCGCACAGGACGAGACTATTTGCTCTATCTTCTTGCGATTTGTTGCGGGGCAAGCGTTACACACTCGCTTTGTGCACCTCACCCCGGACCGCTGGCAATGGCAGAAGCCCTTAAAATTGACCTCGGAATAACCATTATCGGCGGGATTTTACTGGGAATAATACCAACATTTTGCTCCTGGATGACTGCCATATGGCTGAACAAACGCGTAACAATCCCTTTGCGTGAATCTGCAATCGGTTCTCTAAAAGACCTCGAAGAAATCGTTAATAAAAAAGAAGAAGAATTGCCCCCGTTGTGGATATCTGTTTTACCAATAATCTTACCGATAGTCTTGATATCTGCGGCATCGTTCTCAGACGCAATACTTCAAAAACCGGAAACTTTTTTGCCTATCATCACGTTGTTTGGCGGAATTGACGGATACAAACCATTTGCAAAGATGATTGAATTCATCGGAAACCGTAACATGGCATTGTTAATAGCGACAATTATTTCAGTATGGATTTTAATGAAAGCCCGCAGACTCTCAATGCCAGAAGTATCAAAAATGCTGGCGCCGGCGTTTGAAACTGCCGGTGTGGTAATACTCATCACAAGCGCTGGCGGAGCATTCGGTCTGATGTTGAAAAATGCCGGGGTTGGCGAGGCAGTAAAAACCATCGTAGCAGGAAAAGCAATAAACCTTGTGTTCCTATCGTGGCTTGTCGCCGCCCTGATTCGTGTTGCACAAGGCTCTGCAACAGTGGCAATGCTCACAACAGCGGCAATGGTTTATCCTATCATATCAACCGGCACAGCCCTACCATATCATCCAATTTACATCTTCGCTTCAATCGGCTTTGGCGCCATGATTTTCTCATGGATGAACGACAGCGGCTTCTGGGTTATCAGCCGATTAAGCGGCATGACTGAAAAAGAAACATTGAAAACATGGTCAGTCGTTGTAACAGTCAATTCTGTTGCCGGGCTTATCGAATGCCTCATCTTCGCCTGGCTCTTTCCAATGGTTTAACTCTTATTCAGGTTTTAAAAGCGTATTAATAGTTTAGAATATTTTATGCTTTACACTGACAATAAATAATTATTAAACTTAATAAAGTAACTTTGTAAAAAACAACCCAGACATCGGTCATGAAGATATTTTTATTAACCATTTTAACTGGATTACTGTTAACCTGGGAAATTGCAGCACAACCATTTATTCATCCTGGTTGTTTAAGCACGAGTAACGACATTGTGCGAATGCGGACAAAGGTTCAGGCAAACGCGCAACCGTGGAAAGCAAGTTGGGACCGCCTTATCTCTAATTCGCGCGCTCAATTATCCTACAATCCCCGTCCGCAGGCTATTATTTGTCGTGGTGGCAGTTGTGCAGGAATGGGGTTGGCGGAAAACTATATCTTGATGGCTTACGATGCCGCGGCAGCATATCAATGCGCGTTGAGATACCAGATAAGCGGTGATACAAATTATGCCAATAAATCTATCCAGATAATGGACGCATGGGCAGATACATGCACCAACATTACTGGTAGCACAGATGCGCTGTTAGCGCTTGGAGGACAAGGCTATCAATGGGCATGTGCAGGTGAATTAATGAGGGACTATGAGCCATGGATAAAATCCGGAGGACTTGGAAGATTCCAGAATTGGCTTTTGACAAGATTTTATCCTGGTTGTAGCGGTTTTTTAAAATACCACAATGGGACGTGCGATACCCATTACTGGGCAAACTGGGACTTATTTGCAATGAATGCATTGATTGCAATCGGCGTTTTCTGCGACCGCAGGGATATTTACAACGAAGCAATTAATTACTTCAAAACTGGCATTGGAAATGGCGCGGCTAATAAGTTCATCTGGTTTGTTCATCCTGGTTATTTAGGTCAATGGCAAGAATCCGGGAGAGATCAAGGACACACAGTGCTCGGACCGATTTTACTTGGTGTTTTTTGTGAAATTGCATGGAATCAGGGAGACGATTTGTACGGTTATGCCACAAATTTATTTCTTACTGGCGCAGAATATGTTGCTAAATACAATATCTCACCGTTAACCAACAACGTACCGTATGTAACTTATTTTAACTGCGATTATGTAATTCAGACGCAAATCTCATCCGCCGCGCGAGGAAATATCCGTCCTGGATGGGATTTAATCTACAATCATTATGTTAACAGAAGGGGTTTGTCCGCTCCATTTACGTCTCTTATGGCAGCGCAAGTTCGTCCCGAAGGCGGTGGTGGAAATTATGGTTCTACAAGTGGTGGCTATGACCAACTTGGTTTTACTACACTTACTCACACCCTTGACCCTATCCCGTTAAGCGCTATTCCTGCACCTAACAACTTACGGGCAGATGTTTATAACAACTCTGTGGTGTTATCCTGGTGGGGGAGCGCGCGTGCAACAAGTTATTCAATAAAACGAGGAACGTCTCACAATGGACCGTTCGTCACCATTGTAAACAATCTACCAGATAACAATTTATCGTTCACAGATGTAGGTTTATCACATGGAACAACCTATTATTATGTGGTTTCATCTATCGTTGACGGAGTGGAAACAAAAGACAGCCAGCCTATCGCTGTCACACCCAACAGGCGTTTAAGTGGAACAATTATCGGTTCATCCGGCTCCTACAAAAATGCGGGAGCTACGAAAGAGCATGTATTTGATAACTGTTTTGGTACCTATTTTGATGCAGAATCAGCTAACGGACAATGGGTTGGACTTGACCTTGGCATTTCGAATATTATATCTCAAATTGCGTACTGTCCTCGCGCAGGCTCTGGCAGCAGAATGGTCGGCGGACAATTCCAAGCTGCAAATGTACCGGATTTCAGCAGTGGAGTCGTAACACTCTACACAATCACCAGCGCCCCACCAGACAACACACTTACAGTTCAAAACATCTATAATGCCAGAGCTTTTCGTTATGTTCGCTATTTGAGCCCCAATAACGGATGGGGTAATGTAGCAGAAATCCAATTTTTCGGTGCTCCTCCTGCTTCAACTCCGCCACCTGCTCCACGCAATTTAAAAGCCTCCGCAGGCAACTGGCAATCTTCTTTAAGTTGGTCAATGACAGAGACTGCAATGAGTTTTAATATAAAACGCGCTATGAAAAGCGGCGGTCCTTATACAGCTATTGCAACTAACATTGTTGCTTTAACATTTACTGACATCGGTTTAACTAACGGCGAGACTTATTACTATGTAGTATCAGCAAGAAATGAGTTTGGAGAGAGTGAAAATTCCGTTGAAGTTAGTGTGACACCAGGTGTTCCAATTCCAAGAACATTAATTCCATCTGGCGCTAAATGGCGATATTTTGCCAATACCAATGATCCTGGAACAGCCTGGAGAAACAATTTATATAACGACAATAACTGGAGTGAAGGATATGCCAGACTTGGTTACGGTAACGATGGAGAATCAACAAAAATTCAAAATAATGGGCAATGGACAACCTATTTTCGGCATCAATTTTATATTTCAGACCCTGCAAAGGTAATCAGCCTCGACGGTAGAATTACCCGTGATGATGCTGCCGTAGTTTTTCTAAATGGTACAGAAATCTGGAGAGATACAAATTTTGCCGATGGTGAAATCACTTATCAAACGCCTGCTCTTTCATCTATCACAGGCTCAGATGAAACAAACTGGCTGTCCTTTGCAGTACAACCCTCGCATCTCATCACAGGATGGAATGTTATTGCTGCCGAGGTTCACAATTCGTCATTAACAAGCAGTGATATTGGATTCGATTTTGAATTGACCGCAAACGTCATCGTCCCATTACAACCCCGACTCCAGGTCGATTTTTTACAAGGAGGGTCTGTTAAAATTTCCTGGAGCAAAGACGCAGTTTTCTTCAAACTCTATTCGACTCCAAATATAGGAACACAAAGATGGAGCCCGGTAACAAATGAAATTATACTTTCAAATGATTTATGGCAAACAATTGTATTCCCCGAACTCAATTGTTTCTACTGTCTTAAATAGGAATACTTGATGGAACAATATCTTCATCTAATCATCCTTCTTAATCCACGAGAGTATTTGGTGAGCAGAGTTTTCTGGAGCAACAGACAGGACTGGATGGTCGGCGTTCGGTAAAATTTTATAGTCTTTAAAGCCAGGACAATTCTTTTTCAACCATTTCAAAACCGGCTGCCATGGAACAATGAAGTCCCACTTGCCAGAAATGAAGTAAACAGGAATTGAAGAGTTGCACGCAGTCGGGCGAAAATCGTTTCGAATAATGAGGTCGTATCTGGAGATAATCGCAAGACGATCTGCGTCGTCCAACCGATTTTTGACAAATTGTTCTGGCACTGGCTGTTCCAATGACGGTTGGTTTTTCGTTTTTTTCTTTCTGAAGAAAATGCGGCACACTGCCACATAAAATTTTAACCACAGTTCAATCAAGCGAATCGAAAGCACTTTTGAAATCGTCTTTACAACTCGAACCCCGGGGATGAACGGATGTCTGACGAAACCACCGGCAAGGATTATACCTTTTACCTTGAACGCCCTTTTCTCTGACACAATTGCCCATGCGACTTGCGAACCGAATGATTCGGCAAGCAACCAGCATTCTTTGATTTCGTTTTTTATAAGCAGGTTTTCTATTGATCTGGCGTAATCGGTCAATTTAAGGTCTGTCCGCTTTGAATATTCAATCTCTACGAAGCAGGTCTTATTCTCAAAATGCCTTCGAATTTTCTGCGCAAGAGTCGAATCGCCGTGTATTCCCGGCAGATAAACAAGCGTTGGCGAACATTCTGGAAAATTTACCTTTATAACAAAATCCGACATCAGGGTTGATTAAATCATGCTCTGCTTTGTTTGTTGAATTCGGAATTGTATTAATCCATCTTCGGTAAAATTGAGATGTTGGAAAGAATCTTGCCATCGGTGGAGCGAATCCGACATGACACAGCCCATTCTCCTCCGCCCTGTGTGAGTTTAATCAGAAGTGGATTTTCTCCCTTGATGAGTTTTATTTTGACTTTGTCCTGACCTGGCGAACAAGGGCGAACGGTGTTGTTAGAATGAATAATCTTGCCATTGAGCCAGACCTTAAGCCCATCATCGCTTCCCATTTCAAGCATTGCGTCCTGGTCTACATCGGAAACAATCGTAGTTTTTAGATATACGACGCGGTTTTCACCCCGGAACGCGGTCATTTTATCGAACTCCACCAGCCCGGCTTTCTTGTTTGAAGGAACTGTGTATGGTTTCCAATCAACCCTGGAACCCGGTTGTTCGGGCGAAAACACTTCATTGAACAAGGCGTTTCCGTCCTTGCCATCTTTCATAAAAGGTCCAACAATCATCCATGCAAGTATGTAGCCATCTTGTGAAAGACCTGCCGTCTTGAGCGCCGCAATCGTCTGTTCCGCCTGTTTTTTGATTTCGTCGCTTGCATTTGAGGATTTGATTTCCTCCAGTGCGGCAATTGCCTGTTGCGGATACGCGGCTCCAATTTGTTTTGCCAGTTTAATCGTTGCCTGATAACACTCTGTCTGCAATGATGGTTCTTTTGATGTCTGACGTAAAACGTCCAGCGCAACAGTGGATGGGACCTCGCTCAAGATTGAAACTGCACGTCGTTTTTCTTCCTGACGTCTGGCGATTTTTATTACATCCTGGAGGATACTTGCCCGTATGCTTGCTGAAATATCCTCTGAATCTGCAAGTCTTAATAGACCGTCGCGAATAGCAACAACAGCCCGCGTTTCATCGCCTTCATTCTTTGCAATATCAACCAGATACGGCACCGCTGTTTCTTCGTTCCACGCCACAAGCGTGGCAAATGCTGCCGATTTAACGTTATTGTTGTTGCTATTTAAAGATTTGACAACAAACTCGAGAGCGCTTTTGCCACCTGTAAACACAAGTGTTTGAAGCAGGGCAATCTGATTTTGCGTGCTTCTGGTTTTGTTAATTGCCTCGATAATCGGTACACTCAATGCCTGTTTATCTGATGCTTTCCGAACTATGGATTTAATTGCATTAACTGCGGCATCACGTAATTGCGAATTGTCAGTATTTGCTGCAATAGCGGCAAGATCCGCGACATGTTCAGATTTTCCAATTACAGCCAGAGCCTTTGCGGATTCAGCGGCAAGGGCGGAGTCCTGACCTTTTAAAATTCTCATAAGTTCCGGCAGGACAGTCTCGACACGCCGATTTGCAAGCACATTAACCGCAAGTGTTCTTGTCGCTTGTTCTGGCGATTCAATTAATTTTAAAATCGCGTTGTCAACGCCCGGTCTGCTCATGCCTTGAAGGGTTCTGGCAACATCGCTGGCTATTGACGGCATTGAAACCGCAAGTGTCGCAAGTGCAGGAACATCTGCCGCCTCGCCATGTTTTGCGAGGCAAACGAGCGCAGCTGAGCGAACCCGATTATCCGCCGCCGTCTGTGTCAATTTTAGTGCTGCTTGACGAATCTGAATATTACTAAGGTCGGCAAAAATCCCGAGAGCCAGAACCTGGCTTTCAGCGTCGAGTTCATTTAAACGGTTTGCGATGGCGTTTTGAACTTCGATGTCGGGACACATGCGAAGCGCAGAAACCGCGGCGCGTTGAATTTTTACATCTTTCGATTGCAGTTGTTCAGCCAAAAATTTGGCTGCATTTTCGCGCGACATGCTTGATACAAGCCCGACGCATGCCGCAATCCGCGCTGGTGGCGGTTGATTTTCCGCAAATAATTTTGTGAAAACTTCAGTGGCGCGTTGTTTCTGCCCGCTTTCGACAAGTCTTGCCGCGGCTGTCGCCAACGCGCGTAACCACGCGCGTTCAAGGTTTGGAGGAGGCTTTATCTGTTCAAGCGCTTTTGCGGCAGAGTCCGTCCCAATATTGCCAAGGGCTTGAATTGCCGTTTCCGCTATCACCGTGTCCGGGTTGCTCGCAAGGCTGGCAAGGTCAGTGACGGCTTTAGCGTCCCTGCGGACACCGATTGATGCGATTACGCCGGCAAGTAAGTTGCCACGCACCTTCGGGATGGCTGAGCGAAGAGCGGCGCCCGCCTTTTCAGAATTCATGGGTTCGAGGACGATTCGCGCCGAATGAGATAAATCCGGGTCAGTAAGCAATTCTGCAACCGCATCCACGCAGTAGTCAGCCCCAACAATCCCCAGCCATTTGCATATATAGCGTTTAACATCTTTTGTCGTGTTTGAATCTTTTAGAATTCCCACAAGTTTCCTTTCTATTTCTGGATATCCGGATGGCTCCGTTTTGCGGATGATTTCTTCGATGCTCGCAAGCGTCTGGCGTGGTTTATTGAATGTCCATTGCGGTAATTCCAGGAACGGGTCTTGGGCTGGCTGTTGACCATAAACCAGCACTGCAAATAAAAAAGCCAGTGTTAAACTGACGACTTGAGATTTAATAATGTATTTTGTTTTCAAAAGACTAACTACAATTGAATATGATAAGTTGAT
>JAOADO010000016.1 GCA_026417275.1 Verrucomicrobiia bacterium | reverse complement strand
TGTTAGTGGCGCAGCGCCAGGTACTACAGTCTGGATGCAATTGAGAGTCTGGGACAATAAGGGTGGCACAATCACTTCATGGGAACAGGCTCTTGCATACTGGAATAGTGCAGCAGATCCAAACTATGCAATCGGCAAATCCCAAATGTTCCAGAATACACTTGGTGGCGACCTGAACCCTCCTTCTGCTCTTGATGGTCTGAGGAGTTTCAGCCTTTATACCAACGTTCCTGAACCGGCAACGCTGGCTTTGCTGGGCATCGGTGGTTTGGGGCTCCTTATCCGTCGTCGCAAATAATATAATTTAAACATAGACACAGAAAGCCGTTCATGAAAAATGAACGGCTTTTTCGTTTTTTTAGTTATAACAAATAAATCCAGATTCTGTAGGTGGATGAAGACTTTTTAAAATATGGACTGCAGTGGCAGAATCCCGTCGTCTCAGCGGAACGCCGCCCCCCCCATAATACTGACAATTAACGAATCCACAGAAATGATAAGTAAATCCTGTAATGAAGCGCTTAATATCAGTATTTCATTGTTCCTCAGTTTAGTGTTTGCTAACGCATTCTTCCCATCCCGCAGTCCAAACGAGAGGGTTACGCTTCTGCATGACCGAATATGTAATGATATGAGGAACTGATGAGGTTAACCTCGTCTAATCCAAAAAAAATGTGTACACGGGAGGGATGGCTTACCGCCCGCTGTTTTTTTGCGGATGACTCCCGCTCCTGTGTGATTGTCATTTTGTTTAACAGGTTTTGCTCTTGCATAGGCGAGATTATGGACGCGCAGGAGCGCGTTTTACCCGGACATTTTTGAGTGCGCTGGCAAGATTCATGCGGGGTGGGGTCTCGACAGCGCTTTATGGATACAGAACACGCGCTTACCAGAGATGTTTAGCAAAAGGTTTAAATTTGGGTTTTGTATCTCTATTTCACTCCGATTATATTGAAATGAAACAAATACCAGATTTGAAATGTCGTGGATTTTATTTTCGTATATGATTATACATAAGAACTGATTCCCACCCTGGAGTGTTCTTAGGTACCATTAAGTAAATCCGCATTAGATTGTTATAAAGAAACGAATTAAACGCACCATTCTGTTATTCCGATGTGCAGAAGAATGAACTGGAAATTAAATAGAGAAATCTCTTTGAACGTTTAATGCTACAATAATGTCACGCATTGCAGGGGTTGATTTGTTAACTTTTTTTGGGTAAGCGGTTCGTTTATATCACTTAATCTCCTTCCTATTAGTCAACTGCTGGAATACGGTTTTGTTTATCAAACCTGCAGTATCAAATATAGAGTTTTTGTAAAGGCATGAACTTTAGAAACATAGATGGTATGTCTTTTAACTAAAATATCTTACTATTCACAAGGGATGTACTGTATGTCTCGAAATTTAAATTTAAGTCTTTAATCAATCATTATGGTTCCAATTTACATCTAATTCAAATCAGATTTTGCCAGGGTATTAAGAGTTTATTCAAAAGTGTCTTTACCGATAACTATACCGAACTTTTCTTTTATCTCTTTTCGGGTTTTTTGAAGTCGCGCGCGGTCGGTGTCATTAATAGGTTTTGGATAAGGTCTCCAGTGGAATTGGACAATATCCTGCGTCCATTCTTCGTTCCGCGCCAGCGACACTTGTTTTATTTTTTCATTCAAAATCCTCGAACTCTCAAAGCAGTGAATTTTATTTTCCATTGCCCATTTGCGCGGAGTGAATTTATGCGCATCTTTTATAAACTCAAACAGTTGATGCCCCGCGTTTTCGGGTTCAAGGAAAATCCCCGTATGTTCATTTATAAAAATTCGCGAGCCGACTTCTGCGTTTTTAAATAATGCAACAGGCGTGTTCGCAAATATAGATTCGACCACAGCGACGCACGAGCCTTCCCGTAGCGATAGTATTACGCTCGTTTTTGCTCGCGCGAGGGCGTCAAAAACCTGTTCGTCATTCGCGTTTTCCCAGAGTTCAAATCTATTTTCCACACCGTAGAGCTGTGCCTCCTTCATTAATACTTCTCTTGTCCTGCCGGCGTTGCGTTGTCCGATTAATACAATCCTCACCGATTCTGGCATATTCCTCAATGCCTTGAACAAAACGAAATGCCGTTTGTATTTTCCAAAATTGGCAAGCATTATAAGGTCAATATCTTTTTTCTCAAATGGAACAGGTTTAAACCAGTCTGGATTCACCCAACTTGAACACAGCAGGGGTACTGTTATGTAATTCGGTGAAATTCTTGGTAAAATAACAGCATCGTTTGGATCGCTCAGGTGGGAGAAAATAATGTCGTCCCAATAAACGGGGAATAAAAAATTTACGAGACTGTAAGGAACTGCCCACACTGGAGCAAGGACAAGCCGATAATATTTTGAAAGTTCGTCAACATTGCAATTCTGTAGAATCCGTGTCCATTGATATTCAAATGAAAGGTAGATTATCCCTTTTTCACGCTCGCTAATGTATGGTTTCAAAACTGTGGCGCTTTCGATGAGGCGGTTTTCCGCTGTCGGCTCAAATTCCTTCCAGTCAATTTTTCTTTTATTTAGTCTGTGAATTAAAGCCTTGATGTCGTTTTCAATTTTGACTTGTTGTTTCTGAGTTGTAGCAAGCCGCGCCGCCTCGCAAAGTCTGTGAATGGCGCGTGCTATTTCCTGCGGTTCCCGGACATTAACGTTTACCAGAGACTTCTTAATGAAGCACAGCGCTGACCTGCAGAATTTGCTGTATCTAATTTTGTCTTCGAGTTCTATTTTAATTCGATTCAACATCGGAATTGGTTTATTATCCGTTTATTCTTTCGTATTTCGCAGGCGTGCAAATTTTATTTTTTCCTGCCGGACGTAAATCTATTACATATTGGTCTGGAGAAAGTTGGTTAAGAATATTATGAAATTCCTCATCTTCATTGCCAATTACTATCAGTTGGCTTTTCCGTATAAGGTCTTGTGGAGATTCAACCATGAGTCGCGAAATATGAGGTATTTTTTCCTCAATGTACTTGCGGTTTTTCCCCATGAGTCTGGAAAGGGATACATGGCGGTCAAAGAGTTTTAATTCGTAGCCGCGCCCAATCAGCATCTCAATCAACATAACAACTGGAGATTCACGTAGGTCGTCTGTACCGTCCTTGAACGCGAAGCCGAGGACACCAATCTTTGAGACTTCCTTACTATTAATCAGGTTGAACGCATTTTTGATCTGCAACTCGTTGCTCACAGAAATTGAGCGGAGCAGGGGAACTTCTACGTCTTTATTCTGTGCGGCTCGAACGAGAGCCCGCAAGTCCTTCGGCAAACACGAGCCGCCAAAGGCAAATCCGGGTTTAAGGTAGGCGGGCGAAATATTGAGTTTTTCATCTTTGCAAAAGAGTTCCATCAACTCGCCAGCGTCAATTCCATATTGTTTACAGATTGCACCCATTTCGTTTGTAAAAGTTATTTTTAGTGCGTGGAAAGCGTTGCAAGCGAATTTAAGCATTTCCGCTGTTCGGATTGACGTACGGTAAATTTTGGCAGGCAGTTTCTGGTATAACGCCTCGAGAATTGCATAGTCACGCTCAGATTCAACGCCAATAATTGTCATTGGGGGATTAAAGAAGTCTTTGACAGCGCTCCCCTCCCTTAGAAATTCGGGATTTGTCGCAACGCCAAAATGCGTGCCGCATTTTTTTAGCGAATATTTTTCTAAAATCGGGATTATTTTTTCTTCGCATGTGCCTGGCAGTATCGTGGAACGAATTACTACAAGATGATACTCATTTTTGTCTTTTAAAGCTTTGCCGATGTTTTCTGCAACGCGCAACAAATATGAAAAATCCACTTCTCCGGTGTATTTTGTTGGCGTCCCGACACAGATCATTGAAACATCAGTAGTTAGCACTGCGCTGTGGTGGTCATCGGTGGCAGTAATTCTACCGAGTTTGACACCTTCGGAGATTAACTCTTCAAGTCCATGTTCAACAATTGGCGACTTGCCTGAATTGACAAGATTTATCTTTGCGGGTTCAACATCCACCCCAATTAGATGATGCCCGTCCAGAGCGAAACTCCCCAGTACAACAGTTCCAACATATCCGAGCCCAAAAACGCTGATTCTCATTTTATCTTTTCATCGGTTATTCGGTTTCTGCTCAACAATTTGGTAACAATAATTTTCAAATATAGTCGCGACCTTCTGCCAGCTGAAGTTTTTTTCCACCAGTTCGCGTGCATTTTTAGAAATTTTTTCACCAAGTGTGCGGTCTTCGAGCAGTGTTAAAACATCCTGTGCGAATTCTTCGACAGAATCGGCAATTAAAATGTTTTCATTGTCCTTAATCGCCAATCCTTCTGCGCCAATTGATGTTGAAACTACTGGTGTTCCCTGCGCCATTGCTTCGTAAATTTTTATTCGTGTTCCTCCGCCGGCGCGTAGTGGAACGACCATTGCTGTTGCCTTGTCCAGCCATGGTCTGACGTCGTCTACAGTTCCGGTAACAATAATTGAATTATCTTTTCGAGCCAGCGCTCGCACAGATTCCATCGGTTTTCTGCCAACTATGGCAAATCGAGTTCCTGGTCTCGTCTTTTTTATTTTCGGGTAAATCTCGTTCACAAAATAATGAACGGCGTCAATATTTGGCATCCAGTCCATTGAACCTACAAACACAATTAGACCATCTTCTGGCGCCCTTTTAATAGGTTTAAAATAGTCAACGTCAACGCCCGTTGGAACACTTCCCAGGATGTTGGTCAGTCCATAGTCTTTGTGCATCAAACGACAGTCTTCATCGGACACACATACAACGCCGCCGAAGTGCGCCGCCGCCATCTGCTCAAAATCTTTTAGTCTTTTCCACTGAAGTGTAAAATACCATTTTTTAATCGGATTTCCTGCAGTTTCTGCCAGTCTTTTCCAGATTAACGCCTCCACGTTGTGCTGGAAAAGCAGGGATTTGGTCGGTCTTTTTGTGGCGGACAACCAGTTCACTGCCGGGGTGAGAAAATCGCAGATCGTAATATCAAAGGTTTCCTCAACTTCCGCTATTTTTGCGGACATCTTTGCCGATTTGTATTTTTCAATCACATATGGTAAATCAGAAAAAAGATTTAGAAAAAGTTCAAAGCAAAATTTAAGAGATCCCTTCGGTGTTTCTTGCATTTCAATCCAGAGTTGTTCAGATGAATACTCGCTGGCTTGTTTTATGGAGTTTTTTGCGATTCCTGGGGGGAGAAATGCAAGAAAACATACTTCGTGGCGAGTGTTAAGCTGACGCAACATGTTGTAAGTCCGCAGTTTGCCGCCGGTGTCGAGCGGATGCAACGCGCCGGTTTTCAACCAGAGTATTTTTAACCTGTCTCTACTCATTTACGTTGGTTTTAAATTCACTGTCGAATTCTACTATTCCACGGTAAATTGGTTTGGTGGGAATATTCCCTGTTTTGCCCTTTTTTGCCGACACGCTGAATGCTGAAATGTCATGAAAATCGCGATAGAATTCCTTGCAATAAATATAAAGTCCAATGCGATAATCTCCTTCGACGAGCGGAAGTGATTTTATTTTTCCAGTAATTTCCAGAGGTTTGTTTTTGTGAACTTGATACGGTTTGCCATTTGACAACCGCAAATCAACAATTCCAACCCGAACTCCATAAACGGAATAAATCAAAATTTGCATGTCGAAAATCGTGGTTTCAGATTCAGGCAAAATTTTTATTTTGAATTCAAGGTCGTTACCGCTGGCAACGGGGTTTGGAGAGAACTTAAATGTCGTAAGATTGAACTGGTTGCCAAGAGGGTAATTCATTGCCTCGCCGCCTTCGCTGTCGCCTTTAAGGTCTTTTAAATAAGCTGTAACCTGTTCATCTACGGTTCCGATTCCTTTTATTCGACCTTGTGAAAGGTAGATGACCTTGCCGCACAGCATCTGGATTGCGGACATGTTATGGCTGACGAACAGAATTGTCCTTCCTTTGCCGCGCGAGACCTCCTGCATTTTTCCTAAACATTTGTTCTGAAATGCCGCATCGCCGACAGCCAGCACTTCGTCAACAATTAATATTTCCGGTTCAAGATGCGCCGCCACGGCAAACGCAAGCCGCACATACATGCCCGAAGAGTACCGCTTGACCGGCGTATCGATGAATTTTTCTACCTCTGCAAAGGCAACAATCTCGTCAAACTTCTTCTTGATCTCTGCCTTGCTCATCCCGAGAATCGCGCCGTTCAGAAAAATATTTTCGCGTCCAGTAAGTTCCTGATGGAATCCTGTTCCAACCTCGAGCAGACTTGCTAACCTACCACAAACTCGCGCTTCTCCCTCCGTTGGTTCGGTAATCTGACTTAAGATTTTCAGCAAAGTAGATTTGCCGGCGCCATTTCTGCCTATTATTCCGACGACTTCTCCCGCTTCGATATCAAAAGAGATGTCCTTTAACGCCCAGATGTATTCGTCTGTGGTAGATTGTTTTCCCGCGTCTCGTGAGAAAATCTTTCCAGCCGATTTTACAATAGCAGTAATGTGATCCCGCAGGGTATCGTGCGCAAGCGTTTGCCCGAGTCGATATCTTTTCCCGAGTCCACGCGCTGATATTATTGGTTCGCTCATACAAACAAATAGCAGGTCAAATGATGTCTGCAAAAGTCCTTTCCATGCTTCTGAAATAAATGGCGCCGGTTACGAGCAAGATTAGAATAACCACAACACTAACAAGAAAACCTTCCCAGTAAGGTTCAAATCTTGAACCAAGAATGCACCATCTGAATCCATCAATCACGCCAACCATGGGATTTAGATTGTAGTAAAACCTGTATTTTTCTGGAATAACTTCCGAAATAAATCCTACCGGGCTCACATACATTCCCATTCTTACAATAAATGGCACAATGTATTTGACATCTCGATAACGCACGTTTAGAGCGCTGAACCACAGCCCAACAGAAAATGCCGCAAGGAATGCGACAATAAAGAAAAACGGTAGCATGAATAATCTGGTGGTGAATGGGACATCGAATCCCCACATCAGAGCAATTAGAATCAATGCGGATATAACAAGGTCAATAATGCCGGACATAACCGCGCTTGCTGGAATTATCAGCCTTGGGAAGTAAACCTTTGTTATCATACGTTCCGATGCCACAAGTGATTGACTGCTCTCTGTCATTGCGTTTGAAAAAAATTGCCATGGCAACAGAGCGGCAAACACGAGGATGGGATACGGCGTGCCGTGACTTGGAAATTTTCCCACAAACGAAAAGATGGCGGTAAAAATAATCATCATCAAAAGCGGTTGCAGAGCCGCCCACGCAACTCCAATGTACGTCTGCTTGTACCGCACAAGAATGTCGCGCCATGTGAGAAACAGAAAAAGTTCGCGGTATCTCCATAGTTCCGCAAAATCAATTGCCATTATTCCTTTGCGGGGTCTTATTATTCGTTCGTAATCTGCCATTGTTATAAATACTATCCTAAAAGTAATCTGTATATCAATTAACAGTTAAAATTTTAGCGTTTCAAAGTGGTCTAAATTCATAAACGAAAGGGACACCATTCTGCAGGTTTTGGATCTTGACTTTGCGATAGTAAAACCAGCCCACAAGGATGGTCGCGCTGGAGTCCTCTCCACCCATATATGTTTCATTATGATTATTTGCGCCATTTGCGTCATGATGAGAGCCAACGCTTATTCAGACGAAATAGACTTAATCACATTCGCCATTTCAATGGCTGTTTCAGCGGCTTCAAGTCCGCGATTGTGTTTCGGGTCAAGACATCTTTTTTCCGCCTGTTCGATGTTATTCAGCAACAAAATCTCATGAATTATCGGGGTCAGATATTCGATTTGCATTCTTGTTAACGCGTTTGTTACCGCGGTTCCAATCAAATCTGCGTGTGCTGTTTCTCCCCTGATGACAACGCCAAGGCAGATAATTGCCGCATATTTTTTTGAAGAATTTACCAGTAGGTTGGCGACAAGAACGGGTATTTCATAAGCGCCGGGAACGCGGAAAATGTTCACAGAATTTGCCCCGGCTTTTTCAAGCCTTCGCTTTGCCGCATTCACCATGGAATCCACAAAACGTTTGTTATAATTGGAGGCGACAATCGCAAAATTTCCGCCGATAAATTTTCTTTCTCTGGATACTACTTTCTTAAGCATGGCTATTTATTTAGCGGATTTTCAGTCATTTTTCCAATTAATTAATTTATACGAAATTTGAATTAACCGACAATCATGGTAGAATATAAATTAAATTAATAAATAATATTATGAAAACTGTTGCTGTAATCGGGGCTTCGTCCAATCCGTCAAAATACGGGAACAAAGCTGTCAGGGCTTTCCTAAAGCGCGGCTACACGGTTTACCCTGTGAATCCAAGAGAAGAAGAAATACTGGGGCTCAAAGTTTATAAATCGATTCTCGATGTTCCTGCGCGCCCCGACATGGTAAGCGTTTACGTTCCGCCGCAAGTTGCATTGAGGCTTCTGCCTGACATATCTCGAAGAGGATGCGATGAACTCTGGTTGAATCCGGGAACCGAGTCGCCCGAAATACTTGCTGAAGCCGAACGCCTTGGGCTTAATGTCATACAGGCATGCAGTATCGTTGGAGTTGGATTGCACCCGGAGGAGGTTTAATACTCTTTGAAGATACGGTGATTTTACAGTCCTTACGGTTCGGTGACTATTTTAATTGATTTCTGAAGTTCTTCTTTCAAACTCATGGCGCATTTTTCGCAACAAGCCTGAAAATACGCATCTTTGCCTTTTTCTTTAATCGGTGAGTCTTCACCCGGGACAATCATTGGCACGACTTTGCCAATGGACGTTAAATAAAGTGGCTGTATTGAATTACGCGAAAATTCACGGAACGCTTCCTCGTGCAAAGAAACAGGAATAATAAATGCCGCTGAGGTGTCAATGATTTCAGATGAACACCACGCGCACTTATTCCTCCATTTTTCCTGATTCCAGTCTTCGCCTAAAAGTTTCTGTTTTTTCTCTGGTTTCTTATGCTCTTTATAAGCCTTTTGCTCATGAAAGCGTCCGTGTGACTGCTTGCCAAAATGTTTTTTGGGTTTTGCCATTTTTATTTAAAAAATTCTTCTATTGATTCTCTTAACGATAATATAATTTTTCCAATTTCTTTTTCGGTTGCGCAATACGGCGGCATTATTACCACGACATTGCCTACCGGGCGGGTCAAGACACCTCGTTTTGCCATTGCTTGACACACTCTAATTCCCGCGCGTTCTCGCAAATCAAATTGTTCGCGCGTCCGCCAGTTTCTCACCAATTCCACTCCTGCCACCAATCCAATCTGCCTGATATCGCCAATATTTTCCAATTCCCAGAGAGTATTAAGACCTTTCTGGAGCGTTTTTTCAAGCCTAAGTCTTTCAGAAATTGACTTTTTATTTAACAGCAACCTCATGCTTGCTATTGATGCCGCAGAGCATAACTGATTTCCGGTGTAACTGTGCCCGTGAAAGAAGGTTTTAAATTCTGAATAGTCCCCAAGAAATGCATTAAAAATCGCCTTCGTTGTTAGAGTTGCCGCCATTGGGAGATACCCCCCGGTCAAGCCTTTTGCAAGTGCCATCAAATCCGGTTGGATTCCTTCTTTGTGACAAGCAAATAATCCAGGATAAAACATCTTTTCGTCAACATTGCTTTTTACAACGCCAGTCCGTCCAAAGCCGGTCATTACTTCATCCGCGATTAACAGGGCTCCGTGTTGCCGCGCAATTTTGCCCACAGAATTTAACCAGCCTGAGGGGTGGGCAATCATCCCTGCCGCCCCCTGCATCAGTGGTTCAAACACAAATCCGGTGTATGGTTTACCCTGTTTCTTCGCTTGCTCGAATTTTTTCTCAATCTCTGTAACGCATTCATTATTACATTTCCTGTATTTCCGCGCATCTTCTCGTTCAGGCTTGGACTTGTTGTAACGACAACGATAACAATATGGCGACATCGCAAAGTCCGTTTGAAAGAGCAAGGGCGCCCATGTCTTATGGAAAAGGTCAATGTGCCCAAGACTTACAGCTCCTATTGTGTCTCCGTGATAAGCGCTCGATATTGATATAAAGCGGGGATTTTTACCGAGTCCAGTCCTTCTTGCGAATTCAAACGCGAGTTTCAACGCCACTTCCATCGCTGTCGACCCGTTGTCGCTATAAAAAACTTTTTCCAATTGCGGTTGTTTATCGCCGCTCTGGATAATTTTTTCCTCAAGTTCGTGCGAATTAGCGTTTTCGAGCAAAATCTCTGCCAGGATTGATGCTGGTTCGTTCGCCAATCCTAATGCCGAAGAGTGCGCAATCTTTTTAAGTTGACGAGAAATTGCTCGGTTTATGGTACCATTATTATGTCCGTGCAGGTTAGTCCATATTGATGCGTTTGCGTCAATGTATTTTTTCCCTTTGTCATCAAATAAATAACATCCTTTACCCTTGGCGATAACGATTGGTTCGCTTTCGAGCCACTCTTTCATCTGGGTAAAAGGATGCCAGATATATTTTTTGTCCAACTCTGCAAACCTGCCCATATTCTAAATAATACTTCCGCAATGTTATTCAAAAAATAATTAAACCTGCTCAAAAAAACCATATAAAAAGAGTCACATTAAATTTCATGAATCACTGGTGATATTCATATTAATAATTCCTAAAGCATACAACTCAAACATTTCCACCACCTCTTGTTATCTTGTGTTTTGATTAAACTCCAATAGCGCAAGGATTGCCATTCCACATTTGCGGTGCTAAATTAACCAATGAATTTTAATGAAGCAAAAAAACGCAATTCCGTTCTCAATCGGCTCTCCAGTTCCAATTCTCCATATCTACTCCAACATCAGTATAACCCGATTGACTGGTTCCCGTGGTGTAACGAAGCATTCGAAAAAGCGAAACAGGAAAACAAACCCGTTTTTTTAAGCATAGGCTATTCGTCCTGCCACTGGTGTCATGTAATGGCTGAAGAAACTTTTGAAAACCGTGAGATTGCCGACTTTCTTAACACTCGCTTTGTTTCAATAAAAGTTGACCGCGAAGAGCGTCCAGACATTGACCGCGTTTACATGAATTTTGTGCAGGCAACGGCTGGTCAAGGAGGCTGGCCACTCTCTGTGTTCCTTACACCGGACGCAAAGCCGTTCTTCGGGGGCACATATTTTCCACCTTATAGCAAATACGGTCGTATCGGCTTCATGGATGTTTTGCAACAAATACATCGCGCATGGACGGAGCGTGGCAAAGCCGTTGTGGATTCAGCGAATGAAATTCTAATTCAATTCAAACAATGGTTCGAGAAAGGAGCGATTTCAAAAGATATTCCGTCGGAAAAAGCACTCCACATTGCAGCGACCTCTTTGAAATCGAGTTTCGACGTCGAACATGGTGGTTTTGGAGAGGCTCCAAAATTTCCACAACCTTCTGTGCTACGTTTTTTGCTTTATTACGGTGTCAAGTGTGGAGATACGGCTTCATTGCAAGTGGTTCAGAAAACGTGCAAAGCCATGGCGGTAGGTGGTATCCACGACCCACTCGGCGGTGGATTTCACAGGTATTCCGTTGACAGTCAATGGACTCTTCCTCACTTCGAAAAGATGTTATACGACAACGCGCTCTTACTCCTGCTTTATTGCGAAACTTACCTTGTCTTCAGAAATCCCTTTTTTTCCGAGGTAGTTCGAAAAACAACTCGTTACCTTTCCGAAAGGCTCCGCTCGCCGAATGGGGGTTTCTTTTCAGCAGAGGATGCCGACAGCGAAGGCGAAGAGGGCAAATATTATCTCTGGTCTTACGATGAATTAAAGCGCACGCTTGCCCCATATGAATTTGAACTTGCGAAGAAAATTTTCGACCTGCAACCAGCGGGAAATTTTGTCGACCCGCTTCACCCTTCTGGCACCACTGGCAACAATATTCTTCGTCTTGCTCAAATGCCTTCAGAAGATGAACAGCCGATTTTTGAAAACATTATTCAAAAGTTGACTCAAGCGCGGAACAATCGCACAAGACCATTCCGCGATGAAAAGGTACTTACCGCATGGAATGGTTATGCAATAGCCGCCCTTTCCCGCTCTGGATTCATACTTTCAGACCCAGCTTTTCTCAAACTCGCCGCTGATTGTATTAGTTTTATAAAAACAAATCTTTATGACCAACAAAGCCATCTCCTTTTTCACTCGTGGTTCAATGGCAAAGTTAACAAATCCCAGATTCAAGAAGATTACGCCGCATTCATCTGGGGATTAATTGAGTATCATCAGGCAACGCTCGATTCTTCTGCTATAAAACTCGCCGTCGAAATTGCCGAATCTATGCTCGAAAAATTCGAAGACAACGAAAACGGTGGCTTTTGGCAGTCACCACGACAAGACAATGAACTTATCTACAACATGAAAGATTCTTATGATGGCGCTACACCAAGCGGGAATTCGCTCTCCGCTGGTGTATTGCTTCGGCTTTACGACATAACCGGGCACAAAGCGTTCATTGAATCTGCTGAACGAACCTTTCGCTTCTATTATAATCAATTAACACAGCAATCTGTAACGTTAACTGAGATGCTTGTTGCCTTGAGCTTATATTGGAGCGAAAGACTGAAGATAGCCATTTCGCCCAATAATTCGCCAGAATTTATAAGAGAATATCTCCACCTTCTATCAAATTTTTATCTTCCGCATTTAACAAGCGCCGAACCCACCGCCATCGCAAAACAATTCGATATCTCCTATGCCTCAAACACTATCTATATCTGCTCAGATAAACAATGTTTTGAACCAATCACGGACATGAACCGTTTGTCGGATTTTTTGAAAAGATGTGAATTTACGAGTTCGTAATGACGTCTTTTTTTAAAGAAGTTTGTTTAGAATTTTTGCCAGAGGATTAAAAACGTAAAACTTTAATATGGAACGCCAGATGAAAGCCGCTCAAAGAAATTTTCTTAAGAGGTCAACCAGCCGTCGTTTTTTCATAAAGGAGTTTGCCGTAATTACGACGATGTTTGCCTCATCGCGTTTGTTTGCCGGCGAAGCGTCGCAAAAAGATATTCCAACTCGAGTTCTTGGACGTACCAATGCAAAGGTGACCATTCTCGGGCTTGGCACGGCGCCTATTGGCGAAGCCATGGTTGAGCCAAAAGAAGCAGAACGGATTTTTGGTGAAGTCCTCGACCGAGGCATAAATTTTGTTGATACTGCGCGCATTTACGGGCACGCAGAAGAAATACTTGGCAGGCTTGTTCCGCAGAGACGCGATAAGTTGTTTCTTGTAACAAAAGTGTGGACGGAAACCGCGGCGCAGGCGGAAAAGTCGTTAAACGAGTCGCTCCAGCGGCTCAAGGTGGATTACGTTGACCTCGTACACATTCACCATATTGGCGGGAAAAACCTGGACCGCGTGACTGCTGACGATGGTGTTCTCCCATTCCTCCTCAAACAGAAGCAGGCTGGGAAATTGCGGTTCATTGGCATTTCTGGACACGCTCGTCCCTCGAATTTCTTAAAAATACTTGAAACCGGCAAAATTGATGTAGTTATGGCTGTTATTAACTATGCCGACCGCAACATTTACGACTTTGAAGGGAAGGTGCTCCCTGAGTGTGTCAAACAGAATGTTGGGGTTGTTGCAATGAAAGTTTATGCGGGAATAAAAGGCGGTTTTCCAAATCACAAAAAGGGCTGGGTTGGATGTGCCACACCGCCGGAGCACTTGCAACATGCAATGTATTACGCCCTTGACCTTAAGGGTGTTTCTGTTGCAAATGTTGGTCCTTTTACTCTGGAACAGGCTTTGCAGAACATCGAGTTTGCTCGTAAATATCGTCCGTTGAGTGACGAGGAACGAAAAGACCTTCTCGCCTTTGGGAAAGAACTTGCGGAAAAACTCGGTCCTCGTTACGGTCCAATTTAATAAAAACAGTGGTTAAAAGGGATAACCAATTTCTTCGAACCCGAATGGCAGTCGTGCAGGTGCGTATCTCTTCTCTCAGATGGTAATATACGAACAAGATTACCACACTTTCCACGGGGCGTTGCCGCTGTTCCACATGCTGGTGAGGAGTTGTTGCTCGCGGTAGGTATCCATGCATTGCCAGAAACCGGTGTGGATGAAGGCTTTGACTTTGCCTTCGGCGGCAAGTCTTGTAAGTGGTTCCCGTTCGAGGACGCAATCGTCTCCAGTTAGATATTCATCAATTCGTTTATCCATTACGAAGAAACCGCCGCTTACGAATCCGACCTGTTTTTCAGGTTTTTCCCTGAACGCGGTAACTGTGCAGCCGTCCATAGCAAGGTCGCCGAATCTGCCTGTTGGTTGAACAGCTGTGATGGTTACGACAGGTTGGTGTTGGTGATGAAACTTTAGTGTTTCGATGATGTTGCTGTTGGCTAAGCCGTCACCGTATGTGAGGAAAAATGTGTCGTCCGGGATATATTTTAAGACCCGTTTCAATCTGCCGCCTGTCTGCGTATGTAAACCGGTATCAATCATCGTAACGGTCCAATCTTCTTCGTCGTGGCGGTTATGATATTTTATCTGCGGATTTGGACCTAACTTTAGGGTTACATCACTTGTATTCCAGTGAAAATTTCTGAAGTAATCTTTTATAACTTCCCCTTTATAGCCGAGGCAAAGGATAAATTCCTTGAAGCCGTAATGGGCGTAAATCTTCATTATATGCCACAGGATTGGGCGATCGCCAATTGGCACCATTGGTTTTGGTCTATATTCGGTTTCCTCGCGCAAGCGCGTTCCCAGACCACCGCATAAAATCACTACTTTCATTTTAAAACTTGTCGCTTTGCTTTAATTAATTATCCTTTTTGAGGAAAAATATCAATTAGAGTTATTCACATATTCATAGTAGAGCGTAAGGCTATGCCGGTATAACTTTGCGCGCAGTTTACTATTTCTTCCGGCGGTCCGCAGAAAACGATTTTTCCGCCTCTTTCGCCTGCTTCTGGTCCAAGGTCAATAATCCAGTCAGCACATTTTATAACTTCCAGATTGTGTTCGATGACTAAAACCGTGTGTCCAGAGTCAACTAATTGATGGAAAACTTTTATGAGGACATTGATATCGTTTAGGTGAAGTCCGGTTGTGGGTTCATCGAACACAAACAGGATGCGGGGGATGCCGTAACCATGGTTGTTAAGTTGTTTTTTGTTTTCGACGTCCGGCGTTTTCAGTGATATTTTGCTGATCGCTTTTGCAAGTTTAAGCCTCTGGCATTCGCCGCCGGATAGTGTGGTTAGAGGTTGACCAAGTTTTAGGTAGCCCAAGCCAAGATTCTGCAAAACCTCGAGAATTTTAATCCCTTTTTCCAGATTTTTTCTTGGTTTAAAAAGTTTAAGCCATTCAACTGCTTCATCAATTGAACAATCAAGAACATCGGCTATGTTTTTCAAATATTTCTCATAAAGTTTGGAAGATTTTTTTATTTTATCCTGGTCTGGCGCAATTTTTATTTCGAGGGCGGATTGATTGTAACGTCTGCCATTGCATTTTGGACATTTAATGTACACATCGCTCAAGAATTGCATTTCGATTTTTTCGTATCCCATGCCTTCGCAATGTTCACAACGACCTTCTTTTGTGTTGAAACTGAATATTCTGGCAAAAGTGTTATGAGGACTGAGATGGCTTGTTAACTCAGCAAATAACTCTCGTATATAGTCAAATGCTCTTAAATAAATGGCTGGGTTTGAACGCGGGGTTTTGCCAGGAGGAGATTGGTCAACAATTTCTACGTGGTCAATGTGTTCATAACCATCCAGTTCGACCCCTGGAACCAGTTCTGAATCAGAAGTATTGTTGGATTCATCTGAGTCCTCTTTGTCTTCGGAGCCAGAATCGAATATGTAACTGTTGTCTTTACGGTTTAACCAGTAAGAAAGAGCAGGGGCGATGCATTCTTTAACAAGCGTACTTTTACCTGAACCGCTGACGCCGGTGATGCAAACAAAACGTTCGAGCGGTATTTCCACGTTAAGATTTTTTAAATTGTGTTTTGTAGCATTAAAAACTTTCAATACAGGACATTGCCAGTGGATTATGCCGTCAGTGATTATGCGGACTGGTTTTCTTTGCGGTGGTTGAATGACTCTCTTACGGCTTAAATATTGCGCTGTGAGCGACTTTTCGTCTTTTAGCAAATCGGGATAAGGACCTTGAAAGACAATGTTGCCTCCGTGTTCACCCGAACCAGGACCAAGGTCCACTATGTAGTCTGCGGATTCAATAACTTCAGGGTCATGTTCTACAACGACAACGGTGTTTCCGATGTCTCTCAGGTCTTTGAGGATTTTTATCAAACGGTCAGTATCGCGCGGGTGCAATCCGATACTTGGTTCATCAAGGATGTAAAGAGTGTTGACAAGGTGTGTTCCAAGACAGGTTGTCAAGTTTACTCGTTCTGATTCTCCGCCAGAAAGTGTTCTGCTGGCGCGGTTCAAATTTAAATATCCAAGACCAATTTCAACGAGATAATTCAATCTTGTATGTACCTCTTCAAGTGCGTGATGGATGGGAGATTTACGGTCAGTTTTATATTTTTGCCAGATGGATTTTATAACGCAGAAGGCGTCTTCTATCGGTAGCAAATAAAATTCGGCTAAGTTTATGGCATTGCCTTTGCATTTGCCTTCGGTTGAAAATCTAGCGGCTAAATTTTCATCCAGCGGCAGCTTGTAAAGAAGGCTTTCGGGTTTTAGCCGTCCACCCCTGCAGTCCGCGCATGGCACATATTTTCTGTATCGTGAAAGAAACACGCGAACGTGCATTTTGTATGTTTTCCTCTCCAGATATTCGAAGTATCCTTCGACGCCATACCACGCTTGAGGATAATTATGTTCATCATCTATCCCGTAATCGGGGTCGCCGCGAATAATCCACTTCTGAACGTCTTCGGGCAATTTGCAGAAAGGAACATCCACGGGAATGCCTCGCTTTTCGCACATTTCCATCAGTTCGTAATAACACTCGCGGGAATATCCGCGTTGCCACGGGTAAATGACCCCCTGGCGGATTGAGAGCATTTTATCTGGGATTACAGCGTCCCAATCAATGACTATTGAACGTCCGAAACCATGACATGTTGGACAGGCGCCAATTGGGTTGTTGTAACTAAAGATTGACGGTGATGGTTCATCGTAGCTTATATCACATTCAGCACAATGGAGTTTATTGGAAAAACGAAGCGGTGGATTGGTCCAGAGATTTGATTTATCGCTTTCTAATTTCCAGAAAATTGACAGAACGCCTTTGCCGTAATGGTATGCCTGTTCACATGCGTCTATGAATCTTGTTCTTGAATCTGCGGTGAGTCGAACTCTGTCCTGTACAACGATAATGGAATGGGTGTGGACTGAAAAAGGATGACCGTCAACGGATATATTTTCGGATTCAGATTGTTTTGTTGACGGTGATTTTTTATTGACTAAATTTTTCTCGATTTCTTCTATTCTCACGACTGCATTATCAATCAGTAATCGTTGATAACCCTGTTTTGTGACGAGTTTTAAAGAATCTTTTAAAGAAAGTTTCTCACTCAGCGGCAGAGAAAAAACAATTAAAGTATCGAGCATTTCATCTTTGAATTTTAAATTTTTTGAAAACTCAAGAACTTTTTCCCACACATCCTGCGGAGATTCGCGTTTAACAGGGCTATTGCATTTTTTGCAATGTAAAATGGATATCGTTGGCATCAAGACCTTCATGTAATCACATATTTCGGTCATCGTACCGACGGTAGAACGGGTGGTCTTTACGGAATTTCTCTGTTCAATGGCGATCGCTGGTGGAATGCATTCGACAGAGTCAACGCGCGGCTTGTCCATCCTGTCAAAAAACTGCCTTGCGTATGGAGAAAATGTTTCAATATAACGGCGTTGTCCTTCGGCATAAATGGTTTCAAAGGCGAGAGAACTTTTCCCCGAGCCGCTTGGACCAGTGATTACGATTAACTTATTTAGCGGAAGGTCAAGGTCAAACCCCTTGAGATTGTTTTGCCTTACTCCGCGCAACTTAATCGTTGTATTTTCCGCTTCAGAACCCATAATCCATAGAAATATAAGTTAGCACTTTCCCAATTATTCACCATAACTAAGATTAAAATGTCAGTGAAGATTAATTAAAGGTAAGTTGAAAGAATTTGGGATATATTCCTGTGGAACCGTCTGGACACCCAATGATGGTTAAACCGTTTCTCGTGTTAGAACTTTGCTCTTGCAAAAGTAGTTTTACTGCTGAAGTTGTTCCTCTATTTAAGTCCGACGCTTAATACAGACAATTCGTTATTCAGACTAATTTTAATCTGATTAAAATTGTCGCCACTATTGCCGCATTACAATTTAAAAGATTCTCAAAAATTCTATTGACACAACAATATTTAGTGGTTAAAGTATTTAACAAATACAACCTGCTGTGTGTATAAGATAAATTTATGCGATGTCCTAAATGCGGATGCATAGACGATAAAGTAATAGACTCGCGGTCATCACGAGATGGGAGCACTATCCGCCGAAGACGTGAATGTATAAATTGCAGTCATCGTTTTACAACCTACGAGGAAGTTGAGCATTCAAAATTGATGGTGATTAAAAGAGACGGCAGGCGAGAAGAATTTTCAAGAGAGAAATTGTTGAGCGGCATAAGGAGGGCATGCCAGAAACGCCCAATAAGTGAACAAGTTCTTGAACAGGTGGTTGACCGTATAATTGAAGATATGCGCAACCAGTATGAGTCGGAAGTACCGTCTGTGGATATTGGGGCAAAGGTGATGGAAGAATTAAAAAATATAGACAAGGTTGCTTACATAAGATTTGCCAGTGTTTACCGGGGATTTGAAGAGGTGACAGACTTTGTGCAGGTTATCCAGAAACTTGAACGCAAATCTGATACAGCGACAATCAGACTGCCCGGGATTTGATAAAATGGAACTCAGAAACAGAGAATTAAATATCCAGAAGGAGTTGATAGTAGAGATTGCGGGAGATAAAGGGGCGCTTCCGGAAAAGAAAATTGTAAAGGAGGCTATTCTGGCTGTTATTCACTATCTAAAAGCCGATTTAAAAAAAGACGTTGTAGCAGCAGATGAATTTTCCGAAATGCTTGAGACAGTTCTTGAAGGTTTTGGTTATCATGTAAAAGCGCTTGTTAAAAACAGAGAAAAGAAAGATAAAAAACAGTCTAAAACCGTCTATTTGAACTTGCAGGACATCATTGATGAATCTGGCAGTTGCTATGAGTTGTTCTTTTTTGACCAACTGGCGAAAACGATGCGCGAGACGCTTAAGCAAAATCCTAATGTTCTCTATATCAATGGATTGAGAGAAAGCGTCAAGAAAATCATAGGGGTTAACAAATGGGATCGCAGATGTTCAAATCTAAGCGAAGAGATTATAAACTTTGCCCGTGGTCAATTTGCAGTTTACAGCAATAAAAAAGCCAGCGCTTTATTGATAAAGTAAAGAGATTTCCAGGAAAAATCATTGTTTTTTAATAGAGAAGCCATTCTGCAAATTTTTTTTATGGAATTGTAATACTTCGGTGAAATTGGTTATGAATCAGGAGAATGAGTAAGGAAGTGTTGATTTAACTATTCGAGCGACTGAGGAGTGCATCCCAATGAATAAAAATTAAATGGGCGTTATGTATTCATACAATTGGGTATATCAATTTACTGTAAGCAATTTACTGTAAGACTGGATTGGTGCAAGCCTTTCTCGGGAGAAAATGGGTCTTATCGTTAGTTGTGAATGAGTCGCTTTGTAGCACGAGGCGAAGAGAGATTTGCTTCTGCACGCCAGATTTTAGAAAGATTTTCCCGACAACAAAATCTGGTTGGTTTTGTCTGAACTCTGATAAAAAGCGATTCGTAGCTGTTGATATTCTGAAATAACCCAAAATATAGTATGTGATGCTGGATGCATTTTTTCTCATGCGGAAGGTTTTTGTTAGGAGCAGTCCTAAATAATTTCTTGCATCTTGTAGTGCTGGAAGTGCCGCTGATGCAAATAGTGCAGAAAGAGCCGCCAATCCACACGTGCAAAAAAATACAAAATATATTGTCACACAATATCAGCGGAAATTACGGAATTCTGCAAAATAAATTCAGAATTTTGGACAAATGTGCTCATCTTTTAGAAATATTTTTTGTGAAAATTCCAAAAACTCTTGTCATTCGAAAATTCTGAAATAAACTTTATGGAATATGAAACGATTATTAGGAATTGTAATAGTAATAGCAATAGCCGCGATGTGCGGATTCGGATGGGAACCTGCGAAAGGACCGTTGATGACTCGCTGGGCAAAAGAGGTATCACCGGAAAAGGTGCATCCGGAGTATCCGCGCCCAATGATGGTTCGCAAGGACTGGATGAATCTTAACGGTTTATGGGAATATGCGATAACTCAGAAGGGGAGTGAGAAACCAGCAAAGTGGGATGGTCAAATATTGGTGCCGTTTCCGATTGAGTCTGCGTTGAGCGGAGTGGCGAAACGGGTGAGCGAAAATGAGAATTTGTGGTATCGTAGGACGTTCAATCTCTCTCCGTCGTGGAAAGGCAAGAGAGTTCTGTTGAATTTTGGTGCTGTTGACTGGGAAGCAACCGTCTGGGTAAACGGGAAAGAACTTGGGACGCATCGCGGCGGCTATGACGCTTTTAGTTTTGATATAACTGACGCTCTCAAAGATTCTGGCGAGCAAGAGATTATTGTGAGGGTGTGGGACCCGACAGATGCTGGATATCAACCGCGCGGCAAACAAGTTCGCCGTCCGGGCGGCATCTGGTATACGCCGACAACCGGCATCTGGCAGACAACATGGCTTGAACCAGTTGCCGATTCTTATGTTGAATCTGTAAAGATTACACCGGACTTTGATAAATCATCAGTTTCAGTTGCGATTAACACGGTTTTGAAGGGGGGAAATTACAGCGTTAAAGTTGATGTCATTGACGGAAAGACGGTTGTTCAGAGCAAGAGCGCCGATTTTTCAGGGAATGGGAAGGCGGCAAATACTGTTACTATAACAGTTCCTTCGGCAAAGTCATGGACCCCGGATTCACCTTTCCTGTACGGACTTAAAATCAGTCTTGCGCAAAACAAGGAAGCAAAAGACGAAGTGGAGAGCTATTTTGGAATGAGGAAGATTTCGTTATGCAAAGATGAAGAAGGGATTCTCCGTCTTTGTTTGAACAATAAACCTTTGTTCCAGTATGGACCACTTGACCAGGGCTTCTGGCCAGATGGTCTTTATACTGCTCCGACTGACGAGGCTTTAAGATATGACATTGAGATAACAAAACAACTTGGTTTCAACATGGCGCGCAAACATGTGAAGGTTGAACCGCAGAGATGGTATTACTGGTGCGATAAACTTGGCTTGCTTGTGTGGCAAGATATGCCCAGCGGCGATAAATACATTGGACCGCGGGACCCGGATATTACGCGTTCGCCAGAATCTGCCGCGCAGTTCGAAAAAGAACTGAAAGCCATGATTGATGGTTTCTACAATCATCCGTGTATTGTAATGTGGGTTCCGTACAATGAAGGATGGGGACAATGGGACACTGCGCGGATTGTTAATCTTGTCAAACAATGGGATCCGACACGGCTTGTGAACAACGCAAGCGGATGGACTGACCGCAAGGCTGGCGATGTTCATGACGTGCACATTTATCCTGGACCAGGGGCTCCGCAGAAAGAACCGAACCGTGCAATTGTTCTGGGCGAATTCGGTGGACTTGGTTTGCCATTAAAAGGGCATACATGGCAGGATGAAAAAAACTGGGGTTATCGCTCCTACAATAATTGCGAAGAGTTAACAGACGCCTATTTGGTATTGATGGATAAATTGCATCCGTTGACCGGTAGCGCCGGTT
Source organism: Verrucomicrobiia bacterium (assembly GCA_026417275.1). The sequence goes on along the minus strand of JAOADO010000016.1, from coordinate 5,622 downwards.
TGTCTGCGGCAGTTTACACGCAGACCACAGATGTCGAAGTGGAAGTCAACGGTTTAATGACGTACGACCGCGAAATTATTAAGATGGACAAGGGGTTAATCACAGAAGCGGCAAGGAAACTCTACACTCCGCCGGCAAAGAGGGTTTCTCAAGGGACAAAGTTAGTTCCTCCATCTGTGCCGCTTGTGGCGTGCGACCCATATTTTAGCATCTGGTCGCCAGCGGATAATTTGACGGACGCAAATACTGTTCATTGGACGGGGCGTCAACAAAGTCTTGGTGGACTGGTTCGTGTTGACGGTAAACCGTTCCGTGTTGTTGGCGTGGAACCGCGTCGTTTCCCGGCTTTGCCGCAGAAGAATTTGACCGTGTTGCCAACGCGAACGATTTATGAATTTGAGGGGGCTGGCATCAACCTGGTTCTTACATTTACAACTCCTGCCTTGCCAGACGACCTCGATGTCCTTGCGCGACCGGTTACTTATATTGAATGGGAAGTGCGTTCAACGGATGGTAAAGAACATGAGGTTTCTTTGTATTTTGATGCTTCAAGCGAGATTGCCGTTAACGAGCCACGGCAAGAAGTGGTTTGGGCTACGGAAGATTTTGGTTCTGTTGAGGCGCTCAAGATTGGTTCAAAAGACCAGCCGATTCTTGCCAAGAAAGGGGACGATTTGAGAATTGACTGGGGCTATATGTATCTTGCGGCGCCAAAAGGCATTGCGGCGGCGAAGACCATTGCCTCGGGCACTGTTTGCCGTTCTATGTTTGCAACAAACGGAACGTTGCCTGCGTTTGATGGCAAACAACCGCGTGCCGTTCGTGAAGAAACACCAACAGCAGCAATGGTTATTAATGCTGGAAAGGTTGGTAAGAGCGCGGTGAGTAAATGGATTATGATTGCTTATGACGACCTGTATTCAATCCAGTATATGAAGAAAAACCTTCGACCATACTGGCGTCGGACGGGTTGGGAGGCGGCTGATTTGTTAAAGGCTTCGGCAAATGAGTATGAACAATTAAAGAAGAGATGCACGGCTTTTGACAATGAACTGATGAAAGACCTTACAAAAGCAGGAGGCGAGAAATATGCGAAGATTTGCGCGCTTGCGTTCCGCGAGTGTTTTGCGGCGAGCAAATTTGTAGCGGATGATAATGGTAAGCCGCTGTCGTTTAGCAAGGAAAACTTCAGCAACGGTTGCATCGGCACGTCCGATGTATTTTATCCGATGGCTCCCCAATTCTTATTGTTTGGGCCAACGATTGCAAAATCGTTCATTGTGCCGTTTATGAATTACGCGGCATCTCCGCGCTGGAAGTTCCCATTTGCACCACACGATTTGGGTACATATCCTCATGCTAACGGTCAAGTCTATGGCGGTGGTGAAAGGACGGAAGAAAACCAGATGCCTGTCGAGGAGAGCGGCAATTTGCTGATTCTCTTTGCTGCTGTGGCGGAGATGGAAGGAAACGCCGATTTTGCGAAGCTTTATTGGAAAACACTTGAGCAATGGGCAAATTACTTGAAAGAAAAAGGATTCGACCCGGAAAACCAGCTTTGCACTGACGACTTTGCGGGTCATCTTGCTCACAATGTCAATCTTTCGGCAAAAGCCATCGTTGGTATTGCTTCCTTTGCCAGGTTATGTGAGATGACAGGTCAGAAGGAGAAGGCGAAAGAATACATGCAGTTGGCGCGGGAGTTTGTTAAGAAGTGGTTAAAAGAGGCTGATGACGGTGACCATTATAGGCTTGCATTTGACCGTCCGGGCACGTGGAGCCAGAAATACAATATTGTGTGGGACAGAATTCTTGGATTCAACCTGTGGGACAGAGCGGCGCTCCGCAAGGAAATGGACTTTTACAAAAAGGTTCAGAATAAATACGGTTTGCCGCTGGACAACCGCGCCAAATACACCAAGTTGGACTGGATACTATGGACTGCAACACTCACACAGAATAAGAACGATTTTGAAACACTGGTTGCTCCTGTGTTCCGATTTTTGAATGAAACGCCGAGTCGCGTGCCGATGACAGACTGGTATGATACGGTTGATGCACGTCAGGTTGGTTTCCAGGCGCGTCCGGTTGTAGGTGGTGTTTTCTTGCAGATGCTTTATGATAAGCAGACATGGAAGAAGTACGCCTCGCGCGATAAAACAAAGGCTTCAAACTGGGCGCCAATGCCTACTCCGCCAGTTGTCAAGCCAGTTGTTCCAACATCTGAAAATCAAGGATACGTCTGGCGTTATACTACACAAAAGCCAGTGGGCGATTGGATGAAGCCTGAATTTGATGACAGCAACTGGAAACAAGGCGAGGCTGGGTTTGGCACACGGAACACACCAAGCGCACGTGTTCGCACAGAATGGAACACCTCGGACATCTGGATTCGCAGAGAAATTACCTTACCAGAGAAATTGCCCTCTGAGTTGTTCATTAGATTGCACCACGACGAGGATGCCGAAGTTTACATCAACGGCGTTCTTGCGTTAAGCACTTCTGGTTACACAACTGGCTACGAGGAATTTTCTCTTACACCTGCTGGCAAATCTGCACTCAAATCAGGCAAGAACATCGTTGCAATTCATTGCAGACAAACTGGTGGCGGACAATATATTGACTTCGGTCTGGTTGAGGTAGAAAGAAAGTAAAATAACATTGAATGCCAGATAAATAGATGGAAGTATAAAAGGGTAGGCTCCTACTTAACCGAATACAGACAGGCTGGAGCCTACCCCTCTAAAAAATGATAACCTTAGACATTCCTGATTCAGAAAGTCCTGATTCAGAACTAAAATTTACCGAAAAGTAATCTTTTAAAATTAATTTTCAATATGATGGATAGGAATCTTACCCTGGAAGAACTGTTTGATGTTGTAGTTAAAGGTTTTTCAGAGTATTACGGAAGAAAACCACGGTGGGTAGTTGCGGCGCCGGGAAGAGTTAATATCATCGGCGAGCATACCGACTATAACGATGGTTTTGTTTTGCCGATGGCTATCGAAAAATACACCGTGATTGCCGCGGATAATGCAAGTCCGAATGTTGCGAACCAGATTAATTGGGCTTGTGGCGTAACGAAAAAGAGCGCGGTAATAAAAATCGAAAAACCGATAGGAAAAGGCGAAAAAGGAGACTGGACGAATTATATCAGAGGCGTGTTAAACGGTTTTCTTGAACTGAATGCGAAAATACCGTCTCTGGATGTTTACATGTATTCGACGGTTCCAATTGGAGGGGGGGTTTCTAGTAGCGCCGCGCTGGAAGTCGCTACGGCAACATTGATGGAAATCGTGACGGGGAGGAAACTCGATAAAGTCGATAAAGCCCTCCTTTCTCAGAAAGCCGAGCACACATACGCCGGCATGCCGTGCGGCATAATGGATCAATTCATATCCGCGCTTGGAGAAAAGGACCATCTGCTTCTAATTGATTGTAGGGACAAGAGCTACAAACTTGTGAAGATGGCAGACCCGGAGGTTTCGGTTCTTGTATTTAACACGAATGTGAAGCACAAACTCGTTGGCGGTGAGTATGCTGAGCGGCGTAGTCAGTGCGAAAAAGCCGCACAAGTTCTTGGTGTTAAAGCCCTTCGCGATGCCACAATAGAGTTGCTGAACAAAAATAAATCCAGACTCGAGACAGTTGTTTATAACCGTGCAAAACACGTCATAGAAGAAAATGAGCGGACGGTTCAGGCGACAAAATTGATTGAAAACTCGGATTGGACGAAGGTGGGCGAGTTGCTTTACGCAAGCCATTATTCATTGAAAGATATGTTCGAGGTCAGTTGCAGGGAGTTGGACATAGTGGTAGAGTTGGCAAAGAAAATTGGAATTGCTGGCGGCATTTATGGTTGTCGAATGACCGGCGGAGGGTTTGGCGGATGCGCTATTGCGCTGGTAAAATCCAATTTGGTTAATCAAATTACCGCCAAACTTATTGAAGGTTATAAAAAACAGACTGGTATTCAACCATCTGTGTTTGTTTCCAGGCCATCGCAGGGCGCAACAGTTTTGAAATAATAAAAAGAGATTATGTGGTGATTGGTAGGGTTTTGCTTTCGCAGAGCCAAAAAAAACGGATGGGTAAGTGTCTCGTTCCTCCCTGAAATATGGACGACCTGCTTGGTTGTCCCTGCGGAGAAACACGGGTGGGCATGACCCCGTCTGACCCTGATAAAGAAATTAATAATCAGAAAAAATTTTTGAAATATGCAGTTTAATCCAGAACAACATCCGCATAGAAGGTATAACCCATTGTTGGGCGATTGGATACTTGTGTCGCCGCATAGGACGATGCGTCCATGGCAGGGACACCGTGAAGCAACAGCGGGAGAGCAACGTCCCGCATACGATCCCAATTGTTATCTCTGTCCAAACAACAAGCGGGCAAACGGCGAGATAAATCCGCCATATAAAAGCGTGTTTGTTTTCAGAAACGACTTTTCAGCACTTTTACCGGATGTACCGCTTGATGGGACTGGTGGAAGTGAATTATTCGGAATTCAGCCTGTGCAGGGTGAATGTCGTGTAATTTGCTTTTCTCCTCGACATGACTTGACCCTGCCGGAAATGGAAATCAGCGAGATACTGAATGTCATCAATTTGTGGGTTGGACAATTGAATGAACTTGGGGCTAAATATCGCTGGGTTCAGATTTTTGAGAACAAAGGTTCAATCATGGGCTGTTCAAATCCGCATCCACATGGCCAAATCTGGGCGAGCAATTTTATTCCGCGAATACCAGAAGTGGAAGATTTAATGCAGAGGCAGTATTTCCAGAAAAATTCAAGTCCACTTCTTATAGATTACATTAAAAAAGAGGCTGAACTAAACATACGGATAGTCGAGATAAACGAAGACTGGGTTGCACTTGTGCCATTCTGGGCACTCTGGCCATTTGAAATTTTGCTTATCCCGAGAGTTCACAGGTTGCGGATTTCAGACCTGACAGACAGGGAGAGGAAAAACCTTGCGGAAATCTTAAAGAAATTACTCATTCGATACGATAATTTGTTCGAGACAAGTTTTCCGTATTCGATGGGATGGCACGGGGCGCCGACATCCGACGGCGATTACTCGCACTGGCAGTTGCATGCGCATTTTTATCCACCACTGTTAAGGTCCGCTACTGTCAAAAAATTCATGGTTGGATATGAGATGCTTGCCGAGCCGCAACGCGATTTAACTCCAGAACTTGCGGCAAAACGGCTCACGGAATTGTCGCTCCAGCATTATAAAGAAAGAATCAAAGCAGAGAAATAAGATTAATGGTAATTAAAACAAAAAAACAGGCTGGGATTTACCCAGCCTGTTTTTTTAACGCCAATTTTTGCTTTATCCTCTCTTTGTAAATAAACACTACCAATCTAAATAATTTTAACGGAAAAATGAATTGGGATGTTAGTGGAAAACTTGCGCTTTAACGGAAAATTATGAAATACGGCGGCAAGTCTTTCCAGGTGTGGAAATAGTTAGTCCTTCCACTGCTGGAGGAAGAAAAAAATATATTGCCTTCCAGTGTAAAGCGAGATTACCTGCATGGATACCACTCACACTACTTTGAGGTTTTATTGGAATTTGTGGTTTTAAAACGACAACAACATATTTTCCCTAC
>JAOADO010000015.1 GCA_026417275.1 Verrucomicrobiia bacterium | reverse complement strand
ACTCCGGAGTGCGTATAAAAGTTGTTGTTCAATATTGTCAAAAATGCGAGGCATAGTACTTCATCTAAGGTAAACCGAAATGGCAAAAACCAGCAGGAAGATTAAAACCTTAAACTCTGGCGCATCCACTGGTCCACGGAACAAGCAAGCCGTGTTCCAGAGCCAGTTTTTAAGGATTCGAATATCCATAGGTTTTATTTTTCATCACGGTCGCTGTAATTTGTGTCTGGCTGTAATTGTTATATCCAGCAACTGTGTTGTAAAGTATCTTTTCCTTATGTTTAATTGATATATTTAAAAAAAACGGCATTACGAAATTAAAGATATGCTTTTGTCCTGGCTATTTCCCTAACTTTGCATCCTCCGACCACAAGCCGTAGTGGAATTGTTCTGGTAGATTGTTCATCCATGGTTTTTCATGGTGAGCCTGCTGAAAGCCAAATTCAAACAGCGAGCGCATGTATTTATTGTCGAACATGCGTTTTGATTTTGTGGAGAAACTTTCCGGAATGAACTGAAGATAAAAGTTTCCGCCAAGTGTTTTTACTATGGTCGAAATTCTAAAGATATCTGCCGCGGCATCGTATTTTGTTATTGTAGTAGAAGAGCGGGTCGCGATTTTTACCAACGACGGCTCGACAATCCGCGGGTCTGGTCCAAGTTTCCCGTTTCTTATCACATAAACATTCAGCGTTCTGCCGTCTTTCTCTATCCTTTCTTTAATCTCTTTTAAATCCAGAACCCCGCCAGTTACAAAAACCTGGCTTGCCACGCCGCCATCCACGTGCATTTCAGGAAACATAAATTGGTATGGTTTAGACGAACTCCCGTTGGTGTAAAATTGCATGGGGATGTAGACTGGCGGAAAGAATACGGGAATTGAAGCCGAGGCAAGCATTATCTCTTTTATTAAATTCACTGTATATTCCATGTTTGTATGGGATAATTCAGATTTTCCGACTGCGTTTGTCGCAATTGCCCCGATGTCCCAGATAACAGGTCTTTGCGCGTCAAGACTCGTTGTTTGAATATACAGCCTTCGCCCTTTTAAGTGTTCTTTTGCAATTTTTTGAACCATTCTTTCTGTCACATATTTGTCGAGCAATTTTTTAAGCGGGCGGGTGTCTGCAACAGAATCGGTCCTGAACATTTTAAAAAGGCTTTTAAAGCGGAAAATACTCTGCGGCGTAACGGCTGTGTATGAATTGCTCAGAATCTGGATGCACTCATGGTCACCAATGAAAGCGTATGGTGCAATTAACGCTCCTGTGCTTATTCCAGTGACGAGTTTGAAACGAGGCAGTTTTTTCTGAACATGTAAACCGCACAGAAAACCCGCGCCGTAAGCACCATCATCTCCGCCGCCAGAGAGAGCAAGCACATTGATTTCCTTTGAGAATTCGCCGCTCTGATTTTCTTGGTCAAAGGAATCCATCATGCTTTTTTGAAATACATCGTTCTTAATGTTTCCCCATGCGCGCACGTTTGGCAGACCTGGCGGATGCACCGCCAGAGATGAATTGCTGATAGCACCCTCAAAAGACCTGGATATGCTTGTGTCCATTAACGGACGCCGCGCCGCGCATCCAGAAAATAGCGTCACAGACAAACATAATATTACTGCAAAAATAAAATAAAAATCACTTACGCTATTTCTAAGCCTTAAAAAGCGTATATTCCAGACAACATCAAGTTTTCTGACTGACAGCCTATCCACTCTGTAATTATTTTTACTGATATATAAATTAAAAGAAATAACGTATTTTATAAAAATTTTTAAAAAGACAGATTATATTCAATTAGAGCAGTAAAAATAATTTTAAACAATATTTAGTGGTGTACGTCTAAATGTAACTATGAGGAACTTGAGAAAACTGGTAAGTTTAATTGGAATACTCGGGATTATATTCCTTGGCAGGACAACTGCTCCTGCCGCTGAACGAAATTATAAGTTTGATGGTTCAATTTCCAGAGAAGTTCTGGAGAATTACCTCTCTCGTTCAATGACAATGATGGACCTGTGCACAGGCGTTGGGAATGTGGACGATAATATCAGGTTTCTGACAAATGTTGGAGCAAAATTTGCAGGCAGGGCAATTTACGTCTGGGGAGGCGAACAGAGGCTCGCTGACGCAAATTTTTTGAAAAAGGGAAAAGAAATTGCTGAAAAGGTCCATAAAGCAGACCCGGATATCGTTTTGCAAGGTGGCGTCTTTGAGTTTGTCAGCGAAGCGGTTGGTAAAGTCCCCGTCCCCAAATGGGTGTTTGAAGAATTTGGACTTGAACCGCAGGAGAGAAATTTCAACTTCAGAGCGATGTTATTTCCAAATGTGAATCCACCGCCCGGACGCGGATCGACTCCCGACATCGCGCAACTCGAGACAAGAATGTGGTTCTTCTTCCTGTCCGCCACCTACATTGATATTGGCATGGAAGCCCTGCATTTTGGACAAATCGAGGTTGTTGGCGGCAGAGATAAAAATTTCCAAAATTGGGCAGACTTAATCCAGCGAGTTCGCAACTACGCAAAGAAAAAGGCGCGCCGTCATTATGTAATCTGCGATGCGCACGTACCGCACGGGGGAATCGTAATTGATGGCAAACTGTTGCTCGACTTTCATTCCTTCCCACTGCGTCCAAAAGAAGTGGGCGATGAACCACAAAAAGCGATTCTTGAAATGGGATTTTTCGACAGCATTTACGGACGGAGCAAAGGCGGCATTGCGCCGAGCGGATGGAAATGCGAGCATTTGCCATACCTTGTTGAGTTCGACAACTGGGGCGCATCGAAATTCGGCGGCAAGCGGAGCCAGGACCCAAAACCCGATTACTGGGTCTGGGGCTACGACGAAATGTCCTGGTTCGCTCATCAGCCAGAAGATTATCGAAATTACTGGATTCGATACGCCTGGGACTGGGTGAGGAAAAACGACACAAACGGATTCGTCCAGATGCCTGGAAGTAGAGTATTGCACGATGGTCCTCCTGACCCAGCAAATCCAGGAAAAAAACTCTGGTGGTATTTCGCAAATACAAAGAGTCCAGCGTGTCCAAACGGGTTTAATCAAGAGGAAACCATCAGAGCACTCTGGAAAGGAAATTTAAAATAAACTTTCATCTAATCCAATTGCGTTTTGTGCTGGAAAACAGCCGACCATTTTCTTTTTGAATGGCAAAATAAGTCTCCTTTTCTTATATTATTTCATTTGTAAATGCGCGAGTATTTTCGGGAATTAATCGAAAAACTTGAAACTTTTGCCGTCGAAGTCATTTTTGAAGAAAAGCCCGGCAAACGCGCAACTATTTTAAGATGGCTTTTATTCTGCCTGTCCAAACTTTTTGAACTCGGGGTAAAGATTCGTCGCTATCTTTACAGAGTTCGCATTCTGAGGGATACAACAATCGGGGTCCAGGTAATTGCAGTCGGAAACCTGACTGTTGGTGGAACAGGAAAAACACCGGTTGTCGAAAAACTTGCGCGCGAATTGCAGTTGCAGGGCAGAACTGTGGCAATACTCTCGCGTGGTTATCGTTCTAAACCTCCTCCTTTGATAAAACGAATTTTGAATAAAATCCTTCTTTTAGAAGACCATACGCCTCCGCGTATTGTTTCGGATGGGAAAAACTTGCTCCTTGATTCCGAAAAGGCTGGTGATGAACCATACATGCTCGCAAGCAATCTAAAAGACGTCATAGTCCTCGTTGATAAAGACAGGGTAAAAGCAGGACGATATGCCGTAGAAAAGTTCGGTTGCGACACATTATTGCTCGACGACGGATTTCAATACTGGAAACTCCACGGCAGAAGGCTGGATGTAGTACTTGTTGACTGCCAGCAACCATTCGGCAATGGACATTTGCTTCCGCGTGGGACACTTCGCGAACCCCCATCGCATCTTGCCCGCGCAGATGTCATTTTCATCACAAAATGCGACGGCAACACAGACGCACTTCGTAACCGAATAATGCAGATAAATCCTAAAGCCCTAATTATTGAGTGCGTCCATGAACCACTGTATTTCGTAGACGTCTTCACCAACGAAAAATATGAACTCGGAATTATTAAAGGAAAAAAAATCGCGGCATTAAGCGGAATTGCCCAACCAGAGAGTTTTGAAAAAAGCCTGCAAAACCTTGGTGGCGAACTGGTTTATCGCCGCCGCTTCGCAGACCATCACAGATTCACCCAGCAGGAAATCCTTAACACCATTAACCAGAGCAAGAAAAAACAGGCAGAATATATAATCACCACCCAAAAAGACGCTGTCAGATTTCCCAAAATTGACCGCCGCGACATACCAATTCTGTACATGCGAGTGGAAATAAAAATCATTCGCGGAGCGCGAGATTTTAACGAATGCGTCAGGAGAATCTGCATCAAATAAGGACATTGTAATGGATTTATTGCTATACATTCTGGCAAGGATTTTGTTTCTGATAATTATGGCAGTGCCTCTGAAGGTTGTAGCGAGGTTGGGAAGAATTTTCGGGACTATCGCCTATACATTCGACAAACGACATCGCCGAGTGGCTATTAAAAATTTAACCATGTGTTTCCCGGAAAAAACAGCAGAAGAAATCAAGAGACTTGCAAAAGAAAATTTCAAACGAATCGGTGAAAATTTTCTGTCTGCCACAAAAACCATGATGATGACAAAATCGGAACTTGTTCCGCATGTGGAGTTCGTCGGTGTAGAAAAACTCGAAAATGCGCTCCGCAAATCTGAAAATTCAAGTGTGGTCGTTGCAATCGGACATTTTGGCAATTTCGAACTCTACGCAAGGTTTGGCGAATTTTCAAACGGAATTAAATGCGCGACAACTTATCGGGCGCTTAATCAAAAAAAACTAAATAACTTCGTTCAGAATCTAAGAGAACGCTCTGGATGCCTCTATTTCGAACGCCGAACGGACGCATCTAAACTTCAACAAACCCTGCGTCAAGGTAGCGTTGTACTCGGACTTCTTGCAGACCAGCACGCTGGAGATAAAGGACTGCGCCTGCCGTTCTTCGGACATGATTGCTCCACAAGCGCGGCGCCAGCAGTTTATGCGCTCCGCTACAAGTGCCCGTTATTTGTGGCAATCTGCTACAGAATTGACCTTGCAAAATGGAGAATCGAAATCAATGGTCCTATCTCAACCGAAGAAAATGGGAAAAAACGCGATGTCTCCGAAATCTGTTCTGATATAAATAAACTCTATGAACACGCGATTCGACGCGACCCCGCAAACTGGTTCTGGGTGCATAATAGATGGAAACCGCCACCCAAAAAAACATGAAACGATAACGCAAACCTCCATCAATTTATCATAAAATGACCTGCGAAAAATTAACCCCGAAAAAAATCGTTATCCGTAGCGTCAACTGGATTGGCGACGCCGTTATGAGCATGCCTGCCGTCCATCAGCTGAGAAAGACTTTCCCGGGCGCGAAAATTAACCTTCTTGTGAAAGAAAACATAGCCGACTTGTGGAAAAACAACACGAATTTAGATGGTTTGATAACCTTTTCAAAATCAGAATCCCTCTGTGCAATCAAAAAGAAAATTAAAGAATATAATTTTGACCTTGCCGTTGTCTTTCCAAATTCATTCAGGTCTGCCTTTGAAATGTGGCTTGCCAGGATTCCCAATCGAGTCGGATTCGGCTATGGACTTCGTTCTCTGTTGCTGACAATCCCTGTAAGACCACCGCACAAATTCGTAAAAATAAAAAAAGTCAGCAAACAAAAAATCATAAGGTTAATCAATGATGGCAAAAGCGAACCCGTTATCAGGTTTTCTCCCGAACACCACCATATATACAACTATCTCAGGATTGTTGGTGCCATTGGCGCCAGCCAGGAACCGATTGAACCCCAAATTATTGTTCCGCAAATTGACATTGATTTATTAACGCAAAAATTTGGATTGAACAAGTTATCTGGCAGGAAAATTCTTGGAATTAACCCCGGGGCGGAGTATGGTGTTGCCAAACGCTGGTTCCCTGAAAGATTTGTGGACGCCGCAATCCAGATTTATAACAAAACAAAATGCGGAATATTGATTTTTGGCGGTCAAAAAGACGAATCTTACTGCGAACAAATTTACACACAGATTAAATCCCGCGTAGACAACCCTGACTGTGTAATAAACCTTACCGGCAAAACCTCATTAACCCAACTCTGCGCCGCTCTTAAACTCTGCAACGCAGTGATAAGCAACGACACCGGTCCAGCCCACATTGCCGCCGCTGTGGGAACTCGGATTGTGACAATCTTTGCCAGCACATCACCAGAACTTACATCACCTGGACTGCCACATTCAGACAAACACGTCATAATTCGCTCCACAGCACCGTGCAGTCCATGCTTCAGAAGGGAATGCCCGATAGATTTTCGGTGCATGAAAGAAATTACTGTTGAAAAAATAGTCGTGGCAACGTTATCTATTTTATCCACAAACCATTGATAACACGGTTGTTATAGAAAAATTAAGAATTAAATCTCAACCAGAATTTAGCGCTTTCTCCGATATGCAAGAATACGCATCGGTTTATCAGACTGGTAAATCTTCAACATATCTGGCAATTTCATCAAAATCCACGGTTGCAAATCCTGCGCTCCATTCTTCGTGAACACAACATCGTCTGCTATATAAACACACATGTGAATTGCTTTATCCTCCCCCTCAAGAAGAAGCAACAAATCCCCAAAAGTATAATTTGTTTTAATCATTGAATATTCCGTCTGCAACACCTGCTGGATATATTGTGGGTCATGAAACCTATCGTCAGGAACTTCATTAAAAAAATTCATCGCAGACCAGAAACAATCCGGATTCTTCTTTCCAGGCTCAACTCGTGGATATGTGTATAATCTTAATCGAGCAAACGATGGCAGGAAAAATGAAACACTAACAGACCTTCCATCGGGCAATTTTGCCAGAGACTCAAGAAACGATTTCATTTCGCGTCCTCTTCCCCCATTTTCGAAATACTTCACCACAGCTTCAACATCTGTTTGCGAGGTAATTTTTAAATTCATCAAAAGCGACGGTATCTGCGACAACGCCCTTGCAACCCTCCGTTTCTCCTGCGGATTCGAAACATATTCGAGCAATTGATAATCATAGAACAATACTGTATCGCCTTCCCTCCATGAAACCTTTCTGAACAACAACTGATTTTCCGGTGTCAACCCGCTCTCCGCCAACCACTTATCCAGTTCATCAACAGAAAGTCTGAAAGGATTAAAATGAAAGAAATTTTCTGAAAATTGACGCAAAACCGAATAAATCGTCTTCCTCGCCTCCAATGGCAAATCCTTAACCGTTTGAGAGGTTGGAGAAATAATCACACCCACCGGTTCAATCCGCCATCTACTCTTATCAAGCAAGTTTTTTTCTAAAATCTCATCAAGATTGCAAGATTTTATCAACTTTTCTACACCATCCGGGGAATACCCTTTGAACAACCACAAAATCTCAGGTGGTTTAACATCAACAGGCGGCAGTGTATCCTCAGGTCTCTGAAGTTTGATGGTTGCATACTCCCAATTTTGCCATCCACCTGGTGAACCTCCCCCAACGGATTTATCCTGTTTTTCACTATTTCCAGATAAAGTTTGAATTACCAAAGCCAGAGAAAACCCTAAAATAAAAACAAGAAAATAACGCCAATCGAGTTTGCCGCTCGATTGCGTCGCCTTGACGCGTTTTTTATTGGACGTCCTCATTCTTTTCCTTAAAAACTACAGGGCACGCAATATAAAGCAGATTCCGTGCCCACGACAACAAAAAAATTAAACCCTCATCATATCAGACTGTTTGCACTTCCCAATGGTTACATATTAATTTTATTAATCCATTTATTTATCGTTCTGTCGTAAGCATCAAATATCTTGCGCGCAATCTTAATATTTAATAAAAAAGTCTTATGAGTATTTCTCAAAAAAAAGACATATCTGTAAAACTTGACATCAATGATTATCTTGACGAGCGGACCACACTCGTAAACAGCGCCCTTAATAAATTCCTCCCGCCGCAAAATGCAAAACCACCAACAATACATAAGGCTATGCGTTATTCCTTATTCAGCGGCGGCAAGCGCCTGCGCCCCATCCTGTGCCTTGCGGCGGCAGAAGCCTGTGGTGGAACCATTGACAGAACAATGCCTCTTGCCTGCGCAGTCGAATGCATCCATACGTATTCATTAATCCACGACGACCTGCCAGCCATGGACAACGACGATTACCGTCGTGGTAGACTCACAAACCACAAGGTCTTTGGCGAAGCAGTCGCAATACTCGCTGGCGACGCGCTCCTGACAATTGCCTTCGAGATTGCGTCTAAATTTAAACCAACGCCGCGATATTCAATGAACCAGATTATCTATGAAATCGCCTATGCCGCTGGTTCCAAAAAACTTATTGCCGGACAAGTTTGTGACATTGAAGCCGAAGGGAAAAAGGTCTCCGCAGACCATTTAAAATACATTCACGAATGCAAAACCGCCGCGCTACTCCAATGTTCAGTCCGACTTGGCGGAATGAGCGCCAATTGCTCAGAGAAACAACTAAAAGCCCTTACAGATTTCGGTTATTATGTCGGTCTGGCATTCCAGGTTATTGATGACATCCTGGATGTTACCCAGACCTCAGAAACGCTCGGGAAAACAGCTGGAAAAGACGAAAAAAGTGGAAAAGCTACTTATCCTTCAATTCTCGGACTGGATAAATCGCGGAAAATTGCCGAACAACTTACAAAACGCGCATTTAATTCAATAGAAGTCTTCGGCAAAAAAGGAGTTGCACTTAACGCACTTGCTGAATACCTGCTTAAAAGAACAAAATAAAATCACTATAACGTTATAGACATAATATCCTCCGCTTAATTATTCAAAAATATTGATAATTCAGCAGTTTTTTTATAAACTCACACATTGTGAACACACACATCTGCATGATAAGCGCTGAACTAATGCCGAACATAATCGGCGCACTTTATGACCATGCAGACACAATCATTCCTGTAATCACGGACGAATCCGAATGGTTGGTTAATTTACTATGTAGCTCTCTTTCTGCCACAGGAAATTATATAAACGTTAAAGAGCCTGTAAGGGTGATTCCGTTTGACCTTCGAGACTGCATGGATGTTTTTAACACACTCGCAAATAATAATCCAAGACCATGTTTCAATTGGACTGGAGGCACAAAAGTTATGAGCTACGCCGCACGCTCCACTGCAGAAAAAATGAAGGCGAGAGCCATTTATGTTTTGAATAACAGCCGAGAAATCCTGATTGAGGATTTTTCTAAAAATACATCCGAGAGATTCTTCACAGACAGCGCCACCCTTGGACTCAACATCTTATCGCATTTATATGCCGCAGGAAATACAGTCAAAGACGCTCGCACACCGGAAGATTTTCAAAAAATTTACAAACCAGCCGATGAACTCGTTATTGCGGCAAACGCGATTATTGATGCCAATCAATCCGAACGCCGCGACCTCTTCGGGCTTGCCAACGCCGCCAATGAACCTTTCCGCCCCAGAAACTTAAACCCTTACTTTTTAGACGTCCTGCGCAAGGCAAAACTAATCCAACCAGGTCACCAACATGGCGAATATTTTCTGAACGTAGAAACTCTGATGCCTCTTTCAATCATAGAATCGCCGCAAGATGCAAATTCAAGATTCATTCGCGCTTCGTTTCTGGAGGTATTCCTCTGGTCACAAGTTGTGAGACGTTCTGGATTCGAAGAAGTAGGCTGGGGAATTCAATTAAATCCAGGACAAACCGGACGATTCATGGAAATTGATGTTGCAGTGGCTGGAGACGGTAAATTGCTTGTAATCGAGGCAAAACTCAACGTTGACCTTCAAGACTTAACCGATTGGATTGAAGAACAACATGCGCGTTGCAACAGGATTGCTGGCAAATTCGGCAGGTGGATTTTGTACATTCACAAGTTTAAGGGCGAATTCATCGGTAACAGCGATGCAGGAAGAATTGTAAGCGCGGAAGCGCGAGCAAAAAACTTTGGCGGAATGCTCCTCTGGCACGACGACCTGGAGCATTTGCCAGAAAAAGTTTCAGAAATTCTCAACAACTCACATCCGCTGATATAATCTCCACTTTTATAAAAGCCATTAATATAACCTTCAACCTATTTAATAAGTCTATTACACAAATACTATCTAGTTGGTAAGTTTATCTTGTCGGGTCCCAGTAAAATATTCGGAGAACATCATTAGTGCATGTTTCCAGTAACTTTTCGGTCTTAATTTGTTCGACGTGTCCATCTGCAAACACTAAATTCCCCAAACCCAAGTGAGATAAAAATGCACCTCTGCCTATCGCAGTTGCGGCACTTCCAGTAGCTGTCGGAGTAAACCCTGCTTCTTTCATAGATTCCGGAGTTTCTTGAATAAGGATTATTTTTTGAACTGGTTTTGTGATTGAAACTGTTTTGATGCCTGCCGCAGGCATTGGCGTTCCCCTCGAACTCTCAAGCGGATGAAACCACTTGTTTTCACTAAAATTAACCCTTAACACCTCCCCCTTGACACCTGTACTGGGGCAACGATACACAGGATAAACTGTTTTTATCTGAGTGCTCCATCCTATTGGATTTCCATTTCTATCCACAGGACGTTTCTGTCCTGTTACATAAGGAAATACCGACCCGCACTCCGCATGAATCGCCCAGTTGTCGGCATTCTGGAGGTAAGTCGAATCCGGCAAAGGGCTTGCGGGTTTTACAGAATCACCAGGACCGCCAGGAGCAAATACCTGAGTCTCGCCCAAAGTTCTCCCCTCATTATTGTTTCGTGGGGGAAATGGGACAATATCGCGATTGTCATCGGAATACAACATCATGCCGATTCCAATTTGTCGTATATTGTTGCGGCATTGTGTCATGCGAACCTTTTCTTTAGCGCGTCCAAGCGCAGGCAGTAATAGAGCGGCTAAAATCGCAATTATCGAAATCACAACCAGAAGTTCTATTAGAGTAAATCCGCGTTTTTTAATTGCCGTTTTTTTTATAATTGTTGTTCTCATAAGCGCCCTCCATTCTTTATTCCCGATTTAATTTATTTCCGAAAACAACGCCTTTTCTACTGTGCCTTTTAGCGCACAAATGTGCTTTTGAAGGCACAGCGTGATAGGTGGGACTGAAAAAACAAAACGGCCAAAAACTCTCTTTAAAAATGAAAATCCAATGAGCGTCTATAAATAAGAAAAGATATTAACAAACACTTTGTAGAATATTATTATGGCAATTTTTATTATTCTGTCTTTTTAACCATTATCAACCAATCAAGATTCAAGTCTGATGGAGGGGGACCAATCTGCTGGATAGCGCCGCCTTTTATCGCAGCTAATTTCGATTTAATAACATCTCCGCCAGAGCGAGGACTATACCAGTAGATTTCGAAGTCGCCTTTTTGCCCTGTTAAATTGAGATTAGCACCCCCGCCATCTGGCAAATAAATAAGATACAGCTCCCCCAGCTTTGCGAAGCAGTAAACACTGTTGTCATTTTTAGCATTTCCAACAAATTCATCAGCATTAGTCATTTCCCAGAAAGGAATTTTATTTTTTTTGAAGAATTCAAGCGCAATCCTGCAATAATCCCAGCTTTTATCGCGCGAACGCCAGTCCTCACAGTTCAAATCGTTTTCTGGCAATTTATATCCAAAATAATATTCAACCCCAGCCCCCCCTGCCATTAAAGTTCCCCACAGAGTGTATTTGCGGATGTCGTCAATATTATATGCCTTGTCGCCTTTTTTCGCCATTCCATCAAAACCTTTGTAGCCCGGGTCTGGCGGAACACCGTAATCTGCTGGATTTTGTTCATCATTTGCCACAACCCATGGCTTGCCCGCTTTTTCGCTTTCTCTAATCCATTTAAGAACACGCTGATGCGCAGCATCGTAACTATTTTGAAGAGACGCCCCCGTTAACGCCGATTTATCCCCTGAAAGATTCGGATAAACTCTGTCCTGCCAATCTGGATAGGTGTGAACAACAATATGATGTTTATACGGGTCTGTTTTCCTAATATATTCAGCCATGTCGCGTTGTTCTTCGGAAGATTGAGTGTTTTCTTCTCCGAGATTCCAGTTCAACGCAAGCAAATATCCAAAACGGGCGATTAATTCGCGGCAATAGAGTTTTCGTTCCATCCCCAGAGCACCGCCATCAAGAGCAGAAGGTACATATTTTACATCGCCATGACGGTTGTCATCCATCTCTGTTTCCTGCATTTTAAAATGAAGATACATTCCAAGACTCTGGGCATGGTCAAACACAATCTGCCACTGGTCAAGTTTTGAACAATCATAATGCAACTTATTCGTCGGGTTATTAAAAGGCCAAACATCGTCGCCATCTCCGCCGACATTATAAGTCAAAAATGAAAATGCGTTGCATCCTTTTGAAGCCAGATAATTAAGCGCTCCGATAATATTTTTTCCTTTCCCGTTTTTCCATGTTGGGTCGCCTTGCTTCCAATCTTTTCCGTGCGGTTCATATTTATGAAGTCCTGCTGGCATTGCCTCGCCTGCTCTTTGCGCCTCACCTTGTTTTTTTCGCGAATACGTGCCATCAAATTCATAGTAAGCAAGAAAATTTTCAGGGGCATCAGCGCCACATTTTAAGAAATATTCGCCTGTTCCAGCAAACTGCAAATATCTTTTCCCCACATATTGAAGCCTGCCTTTTGCCCGCAAATCGTTTCCGATTTTATCGGTTGGAGCAATATCAAATGAACCGTTCAGACCGTCACATCCCGAAACTGATTCACCTTCTGATTCATTATCCAGAGCAACAAGTTTCCCTTTTACAAAAGAAACTTTATAAAACCATTTCCCGGGTTTATCCGGACTCAAATGGGCACGCCAGCGATTCCCAGCGCTGGCAGAAGTATTAGCCGCATTGCCATCCGCCGCAAAATAACCAGGAACAATATATTTCGGAGAACCAGATTCATGAGAAAATTCAACATTAAACCTGTAATCCGTGAATGGATTTGGATTGGCATCATCCTCGCGAGCAGAAGGACCATCAACCGTAAGAGTCACCTTATGCCACTGCTTAAGTTCTCCACTGATATTCACCTCTCCATTAACACTGCGCCCAAAATAAAGACAACAAACCGCCCACACAACCACCAAATGCCATGCAAAATACTTCTTCATAGAAAATACGACTTTTCTTAAAAATTAAGACTCTATTTTTCGAAGACCTCTTCAAAAACTTTTTTGTAAATTTCGAATACTGTTTTCCCAAAGCAGACAAAAACAACTTTTTCCACAGATTGGTTCGACTCAAGGAATTGTTTTGTCTCCACCATTGCAATTTTTGTGGCTTCTTCAAGCGGATAACCGTATGCGCCCGTGCTTATTGCTGGAAAGGCAATCGTCTTTATTCCATTTTCAACTGCCAGTTTGAAACAATTTTTATAACAACTTGCAAGCAATTCTGCCTCTCCGTGTTTACCATCCCTGTAAATTGGCCCCACCGTATGAATCACATATTTCGCCAACAAGCTATAACCCCTTGTAATCTTTGCGCCGCCCGTAGGACAACCGCCAAGCATCTTGCATTCTTCAAGCAATTCTGGACCTGCGGCTCTATGTATTGCGCCATCCACGCCACCGCCCCCTCTTAAACTCGTATTTGCCGCATTTACAATTGCGTCAACATTTTGTCTCGTGATATCACCTTCCATAATTTCAACACGGTCTTTTATGGATTTCATACAATAAGTTCAATGACGGGTTATTGTTTACTGATTAGAATCTGGTTGAATTTTAATTTGCTCTGGAAGATTCGGCAATAAAATTACAAAACCTTGAACTGCTCTGTAGCATGGGACAAATTATTTCTTCTTCAATCTATCAATTCGCGCTTGGAGCGTAGGAATTCGGTTGACTGCATAAGCAAAGTTTGTCTGGTCTGTAATCTGCTTTAAGTAATAGACTGCGTTTTCAAGCTCTCCTTTTTGTTCAAATTGCAATGAAAGGTAATATCGAATTGTGTTTGCGCGTTTTTCATCGCCTGTATTCGCCAAATGGAGTTCATATGTATTGATTACGTTATTGTCTTCTTCATTATTCTGAAATGCGTTCACAGAATATGAAAAAATCTGCTCAAGAACCTGCCTATCAGAATCCGTTCCCTTTAATAAACCTATATTGGGAAACAAATATGCTTCAGCAATCCTGCCAGCAAGCCAGTAATTTTGCGCAGGGTCCAGCGCGTGCTTCATTGCGTCAAACGCTATCTTTACACCTTCTATCCGTTTTTCAGCTTCCGTCCGTTTAAAAAGCCTTTCCGCAACCCACAACTCCTCTCCGATAACATGATAAATCGCAGCATAACTCGAAGCCGTACTTATCCGTTGCGCCGCATCGCGCGCAAAATACCTGTATTGATTCTGCGCCTCTGCTTCCTTCTGCGAAAGTTCACGCTGAAGTGCGCTTAGTTTTTTTCGCCACTCTGCTATACTGTCATTTAATTTACGGATATCATCGCGCATTCTTTCCTGCTGTTTCTCGTTATTTGTTAATTCCTCAGCTGTCCTTATCAACTCGCGCCGTTTCTCAAACGAATTGGTATTAAGATTAACAATATTTGTTTGCCTGTTAAAAAGGTTGGTTTCAAGCAGGTTTAAATTGTTCTTATGATTTTTTAAACTCGATTCTTTCTCCAAAAGAGTATTCGAAACTGACGAAATCTGCCGACGCAACTCAGAGGCTTTACTTTCCTTCTGACTCACATCCTTAACCAAAGAATCAATCTGCTTCTTAACATCATCAATCTGCCCCTGAACGTTCGTTGCCTCCTTTTTTATAAAACCGAGTTTATCCTGCAAACCTACAAGACGCCCTTTTGAACTCGCAATTTCATTTGTCAAACCACGATATTCCTCTTGCAAATCTTTTAATTGAGTTTTTAAGTCTTCAACCACCTTGACTCTAAAATTCACATTTGACCGAGCGGTGTCAATTTCCATCAACTGATTTGTTAACCGACGCTGATTGGAAAGAAGTTCAGATTCAATGCTTGATACTCTGGATTTTAAACTTCCGATTTTATTCTGAATCTGGTTCTGTTCTTTACGCAATTCACTCAATTTACTCTGGAATTCAACAACATTTGAACTGGCTATGCTTATTTGATTTGTTGCGGCGGCAATTCCCGCTTTGATTGTTTCTAATGAAGACTTTATATTGAAATCGTAATTTGCAGTAAAATTGCGATTTATCGAATTTTTCTTTACGTAATGCCAGACGAGTTGTTTTTTATACCATACAGTATTTTTAACTTTATGAAATATGAAGCACCCCGCCCCAACAAAAATAACAATAACACCTATCACTAAAATTGTTCTCAAAAACAATCTCAGGTCAACCTGCTGACTCAAAACCTTTACCATCTCATTGTTTCTTTGGTTGTTCCTTTAGTTTTGCTTCCAGCGCTGGAATTCGTTTAATATGAGCGGCAAAATTGTTAGTATTTTGAATTTCTTTTAAGTACTTAATCGCTTCTTTGTAATCACCAAACTGTTCATGAATTAAAGCGATTTGCAGTCTCGACCAATCTGCACGCGCAGAACCGCCAACTTTATCTATAAACGTCTGATAAGCACGAATCACATTATTGGTTTCTTCAACATTTTTGAACGCCTGAACAGATTCATTCAACACGTTTTCCATACTGAGCGGCATCTTCCAGTTTGTGTCCGTAGCATCCTGAATATTTGGCATCAAATAAGCCTCGTAAATCTTGGCCGCTAACCAGTAATTCTCAGCATAATTTTGCGAATCAAGAGCCGCCTGTCTGGCAATGCTCAAGCCATATTTTCGATATCCAGGATGAGCACTTTCGAGCAACTTATCAGCAACCCAGAGCTCCTCACCAATCACACCATACATCGCCCTGTATGTTTGCGCCTGGTTTAGTTTTCCGCGAGTCTCTTTTATAAAGTTTGTAAATGCAACCACAAACGAGTTTGTTGGGTTCAGATTCATTGCCAGTTGAACCTGTTGTTGATACGTGTTCAACTGGTCTCTAAGTTCTTTAAAATCCTGAGAATACGGGTCAATTTCCTTCGAAATAGCATCAATAACTTTTCGCTTTTCGGCAATTTGAGACTGAATGTTTGCAATCGTGGCATCCAGCGTCTTTAATTGTTCGGAAATATTCTGAGTCTGGTTTGTATCCGCCTTGAGTTTAGAATATTCCGCCTTCTTTTCATCCAGAGTTTTTTGCAAATTCGCTATCTCAGCGCGAACAGCTTTGTTTGAGTTTGAGAGATTGTCCAGTTCGGTCCTTAAAGTCTGAAAATCCTTCTTCGTCAACTTCCCAACAGGGTTGGTTACCGATGCTGAAGGTCTTAAAACTTCAGGTATAGTCGAAAGCTCCTTTTCCGAAGGAAACGGAAAATCTGTCTTGAACGACTTCTTAAGCGCTTGATTTTTCAAATACCTCTGTAACTTCCATTTCACAATCTTTGGCGATGGATTAGTGGTAATATACGCGTAACCGCCAATAACACCGGCAATTAATAATGCTACAATCACAATAGCAATTACCACGCGTCCTGAAATCTGAATACCGGTTTGTTGCTCTCGCTTTTCCATAAAAAACTCTCTTAAATCATTATTGCTTTTTAAATAACATCTAATTTATTTAACATTGCTTTTAATTAATGACGGAACTGGCATGCATAAAATTCAATTGATTTAACATATACGTTTTGTGATATGGCGGAACGCGATAAAATTACCCCCCACTCTCAAAAACGGAGAAGCCTCCAATTATGGATTTCCCCGTAAAGGTTCACGATAAGCTCGTTTATTTAAATACAATTCCAACAACTCGCGATTTTTCTCCTCAAATTGTTTATCATTTACAGCAATTGCAAGTTCAATCGCCTTTTTAGCGGTTTCTACTGCTTTATCAAACTCCCCCGCCTCAGCGTATGCCGCCGCAAGTGTGCCGTTGATAATGACGCTCCTCCCACCTGTCAATTCATTCGCCTTAAGAGCCAATGACACTGCCTCTTGCCCTTTCCGCAATTCATCCTCAGGCAATGTCGCCAGCAACCACGCAAGATTGTTTAAAACAATAGGTTGTTTCGAATTCAATTCGAGAGATTTACGATAATACTTTATTGCCTGGGAAGGATTTGATAATAAAAAAGATATGTAACCAGCCATGAAATAAAGTTCAGGGTCTGACGACGGATTCAATTCAATTGCTTTTAGAGTGGCATCCAACGCCTCTTCGTTTTTGCCAATCTGACTCGCCACCCTTGCAAGAGACTTCCACGCAAAGGCAATGTCATGCCGCATATCCACCACCGTTCTATATTGTTCATAAGCGCCAGAGATATCTCCCTCTCTTTCAAGAACCATTCCAAGGTTTATCCTTGCCTCTATAAATTTCGGATAAATACGAATCGCGTCCAGAAAATGCTCTTTTGCCTCACTGTAATAGCCGCGGTAATACAGCGCAAGCCCATAATTGCAGTGAGCAATAAAATTGTTTTTTGTATGTTTAAGGGTGTTTTCAAACAACGATAAACTATTCTGCCATATAATCAGTTGTTTCGAGGAAACAATAAAACAGATTATTATTGCAGTTGCGGCAATAAATTTCTTTAAAAATTCGCCATTTCGAATTTTGGTCAGCAAATCATCAACCACACATACATACGCAAGCAATAAACCAATTACAGGAAAGTATATGAATCTCAACGCCATAGCCTGCATCCCGGCCTGAATTATTCCACTTACGGGAACAAGCATTCCCAGAAACCACAACCAGCCAATCAAAGGAAATTTATTTCGCCTCCAGTATAAAATCAAAAATCCGATTAAGAATAGAAGAAATAAGCTGCTTCTCAATACGACTGTCGAATCCCACCTGCCTGGATGCAGATAAATAACGGCAAAACCATACGGAACAACGGTTTTAATCACATACTCGGAAATCGCAACAATTGCATTTTCAAACCTCCATGTTAACGGCAAAGAAATTGCCAGCGCCTGCAGAGCCCTGTGCGCCTCCAGAGTTATTAAACACGAAAAAAGCGTAAGCGCAAAAAGCGGAAGTTTTTCAATTATAGCCCGCTTCAATGTAACCTTCTGATATCCGCTGATTGGTAAATTTTGTCTCCCCTCCGTATTGCTGAAAACCAACCGTTGGAGTGGATAAAAATCCAGAAGAAGCATTAAAAATGGGAGCGGCGCAAGCGCGGGTTTCGCCATAAGGCATAATATAAAAGAAAGTAAAACCAATACATAATAGTTTAATTTTAAACACCTTGTGTATTTAACGTAAAAAATGAGCGTCAACAGCGCAAAAAAACAGGTTAACAGATTTTTCCGCTCGCTAATCCATGCGACAGTTTCTATTTGAACTGGATGAACAAGAAAAAAAACTCCAACAATAAAACCTTTCCATTTCGAACTCGTGATTTTCCAAATTAAAACATACACAAGCAACGCATTTAAAACAGCCAGTAACAGATTTACAATGTGGTGAGCAGATGGATTCGCTCCAAACAATTCGCAATCAAGCATGTGTGCCAGCCATGTCAACGGATGCCAGTAAGTTTTTTCGCCATGAATATTGAAAAATGCCCATTTTACACCTTCCCATGTTAATCCTTTTAACACCAACGGATTAAGGGTAATATAATCGGGGTCGTCATAAATAATGAATTCAAAATAAACAACTGGCGCATAAAGGAAAACGCCCAGGATAACTATCAATGCAATGTATACCCAATTACACTCAAGTGTTAAAAATTTCTTTTCTATAGAAACTCCACACATTGGTTTCCCATTGCCCTTACATACTCAATCAAAATTAAACTGCACCAGCGTATGAGTTGTTAATTAAATAAACAATACAATTGAAATCTAATTTGGCGTCTTTGAATCCGCCAATCAAGAATTATCTTTAAAAGACGCTTAGCCTGCCAAATTATTATTCAGAAACTTTTACCCTGTAGAATCTGATTTTATCCTGGGAATTTGTCTCTGTGAAAACGCAGACGCCAGCCACAGAAGTTATATTGGTCGCAATTGTTTGCCAGTTGGTTGAGTACAATGAATTTGCATATTCAAGAATATAACGCTTGCCCTGCAAACCTTTCCATCGCAACGTGACCTGACGGCTTTCAGAATTAGATTTTTCCGATTGAATCTGGAACCTGGAAGCAGGGTCTGTCGGGTTTGTGCCCGTTCTATACTCAATAATATTAGGAACACCATCGCCATCAGCATCAGCATCAGCCTGGGATAATAAATTATTAACCGTACCAAAATACTTTAACCTCCAGACATCTGGTATCTGGTCGTTAAAGGACGAGGCAGAACGATTCTGGGTGGAAACCAACCCTGTAACCTTATCTCTAACAACAAATCCACCAGCAGAAACACTCATAAAATTAACTGCATAAGCCGAGTTAGCGGCGGCATTTTGAGGTATTTTAACTCGCAATTTTCCAATCACACCCCTGCCTTTAATGCCTTCAACATTATTATTCATAAACAATACGGCATAATTCCAGTTTCCTTTTGACTCGGTCAGAGACGGCTCTCCAAGTTGTTGAGACGGTATAAACTGAATTGGCTCAGTCAATGCTGGAGAACCATCAAGCGGCTCAACGCTTAAATTCAACAGAAATATCTTCAGCGGTTGGTCTCCATTGATTTCAACGGTAATTGGAATTTCCGCTATCGTCCCAGCCGCACCGATAACGTCATCCGCATAAAAAGCAATATCTTGAAGTGGTTTAACATTAACCAGAGGCGCCTGATTCTGCGAATAACTATGACGCGAGATATTGGTAACACCAACAGTTGACCATGTTCTGCCTGCAGGCGTAAAATATCTCTTATACCATACAAGCGATGGGTCAATAGACCTTCTGTAAGTCACAAAAATATCGTAAATATCAAGAACTCCATCGCCAAGTCCAATCGTGTTTATGCTTGTATCACCGCCATCAAAAAGCGCAGTAGATGCCACATACGCACCGTTTGTGGCAATACAACAAGAATCCATTGCGTCGAACATATCGCTCCCATTCGGAGGTGCATTCAAGCCATAAGCCGCTGTCTGAAACACTTGAACAACATCGTTATTTAAAAGATAACCGTCGCCAAAGTCCCCGCCATTGAACCACCTAAAAGGAGCCACATCGCCAACAAGATATTCAATGTCTCCAATAGTGATTTCCTTTATTGCGTTTATCGAACCTGCCCCGAGAGAACCATTTGTCGGGGTTTCAATATAAACATCCTCGCCAATTCCATCCGCCGTTGCAGAAGGACGAATTATCTGGATTTGATATTTTGAACCGGCAGGAACCCCAGGCGGAATAAATACCAACAAACTTCCAACAATGACTTTCCTCCCACTGCTCAGATAAAGATGGTCATGAGCCATTGAATAAGTAATCAAATCCTGTTTTTTTGAATCAAAAAGATTCGTTTTACCCGCCCTTTCCATCCATAAAGCACCTATAAATCCTGAACCACTTATATTATTTGTAATAACTGTATTCGTTAAATCGGAGTTATAATAAAACGCCGGCGGTATTGTAACATAAGTATTTTCAAACCCTTCCAGAGGCTTTTTGAGCATGGAAACCAATCCAAGTTGCGGAATTGGCAAAGACGGACTCAAATTTGTTATTAGCACACCAAACTGAAGAGAATACATTGTCTGAAGCGGCGATGGCGCTGGAGGCAAGGTTAAAGTAATTGGCACATTGAATATCTGTCCGGGCGATGCAATAAACATGCTTGAGGCTTCCTCGCCAATCGCGGCGTTGTACCCGAAAGAAATCTTGGTATAATTACTGTTTGTGACAGAAAGCGTTTTAGTCAAAATCTCGCTTGGCAGAAACCCATCCTTCAAAGCTCGTGCTTTAAAGACAACATTGGAAACAATATGAAGCCTTATAATAGAGTTGTTTGACACTTTAAAAGTATTTGTGCTGTTCGGGTCTGGGTCAGAACCATCAATCGTGTATGCTATTACAGAATTTGCAGTCTCAGAATAAATTGTGAATCCCGCCGCATTCTCGCTGTCAATGGTAGGTCGAGAAGCCTTAAAAATAAGCCTTACCTTTGCGATTGAACTCGGTTTTCTACCATATGCCACACTCATCGCTTTTATGGTGAGCATAGGATATTTTCCTTTCTCCAAAGAAGGCGGAGCCGAATCCATGCCATCCTGATAATACGGAGCAATAATAGAAGATGAATTATCCGGCGAAGGATCAGGAATGGGATCTGGCTCAAACTGGTTGGTAGGCGTTGGACCATAGGTATAATAAGTTTCAACCCCAGTCTCCGCTTTTATGGCAAGAGTAATATCATTATTAAATGTAAGAGCATCCACTGGTTCAAGCTTGGTCAAAAGACCATACTCAGTCTCTACAAAGATAACCCTGCCAATCTGCGGAGTTGAAATCTGCGGAGGAGGTTCAAATAATTGAACGCGACGCAATGCCCCGGGCGAATCCTGCGGTCCTTTGGAATCAACAATATAGAACCCACCACTTTGCGAATCAAAAGCGAGCCCAATCGGCGTGTTCAAAGTGGCAACCGAATTTGAACCATCCGTTCTACCAGCAACTCCAGCGAGCCCGACAAATGTTTCCACCGAATATCCAGAAACCGCCGAATTATAATAAACCCTGCGAACAAGATGATTTTCCGAATCGGCAACCATCAGTCCAACATTGTTTCCAAGCCAGAGCAACCCCTGTGGACTTGAAAAACGTGCACTTGAGGCATAAAGATGATCTTCGGCACCAGATTGCCCCTGAATACCAGCAACAACAGTCACAGAACCACTTATGATGTCAACTAACTTAATCTGGTGGCTCAACTTATCCGCTAACCAAAGAGAATTGGTTCCATCAAATGAAACAGCTGCAGGATAATTAAACCCTGTGGCAAGCGTGGTTACGTTATTTAACAGGTCTATTTTCCGTATAGCATTGTTCTTTGAATCAGCAACATAAATATTTCCAGCAGTATCGGCGGCAAGCCCCTGTGGAAATCTAAATCTTGCTCCAATGCCATTTGCATCAACAAACCCTGGTGTTTCCGCTGAACCAGCAAGCGTTGTTACAGTTCCATTAAACGAAACAAAACGAATCGTATGATTGTAAGTATCTGACACAACAAGTCCCCCTCTGGCTACGATAATTCCGCAAGGACCAAAAAACCTCGCCGCCGCTCCAACACCATCATTTGTGCCACTAACACCTGCAAAACCTGCAAATGTGGAAATTTCACCAGTAGAAGGATTATACTTTAGTATTCGGTGCTTGCCTGAATCCGCAATGTAAACCTTCTCATCCGTAGCGACTGCAATCCCTCGTGGTTCAAACAAACCACTTGTTATTAAAGATTCAACCACAGCCGCCTCACAAAAAAACTCGAGGACTGCTATCGTGCATACCAACAAAAGCATATTCTTTCTCATAATCAATAAAATTAAACGGTTTTAGTTCATAAAAATCTCTAAAACGACGCGGGGAGTCATAATTCCGTCACCTATTTTACTATAATTCTGTAAAACCGCGTCCCGGTTTGAATCACATCCTCAATTTCGAGCAAATCATCCGCTCCACTAACTGTCTTCAAATCCTGCCATGCCTCAGGAGACAACCTGTCAGCAGTTTCCACCGCATATTTCATATTATTCCTCCCAAACCATTTTAACCTTATAACTCTTGAATTCCGAATATCTGAATTCACCCTGAAACGCAATTCCACAGGATTTGCCCCGCGCTGGAATTCAAGCCAGTTGGGAACATTATCACCATCAGGATCCGCCTCTGGCTCCGACCATTTATTTTCTATTGCTCCAAAGAAATTCGTTCGCCACTCATCCGAAATCAGACTAATTGTCGGATTTGCCTGCGAAAGTACAGCAACTTGAGCGGGAAAAGTTTCAAGTTCAAATTGTCTATTTCCGTAACCTGAATCCGCCCGCTTAAACCTGAGCACATAACAATCTCCACTCTTAGCGTTTGCAGGTATCAAAAATCGGACATAACCAAGCAAGTTACTGCCCGTGAGCGGCGTTGCAAATAACTCGCCAATCCCATACCCACCCCAGGCAAGAACCAACTGGTCGTTTCCAAACGTTTGCACAAACGGTCTTGCCGTTATTGCCGACACAAATTCTGGAGCAGCAGATAACAACGGTGCATTTTCAGACGGAATTATAACCGCACGAAATTGCATTCCATAAAACGCACACCCCTGAGCCGCCTGCGCATAAATTGGCACACTCACATAAGAACCAGGAACCGCATTATTTACAGACAACGCACCAACCCTTCCATCCTTTCGCCATTCGCCAGAAGGCGCCTGCCCGTGTTGCGCTAACAAAGAGGACGCAATTCCAACAACAGCAACATTATTTGTCCTTATACCACCGGCTGACCATGAGCGCGTCCAGTTCGTGCCCGCCACTGTGTTTGTATACAACCCAAGCGAACGGTACAATATCCTCTGCCAATCTAAATAACGAATATCTCCATCGCCGCCAGGAATTCCTGGTTCATCATCGGGAAAAGCGTCCATCGCATCAAACAAATCCGTAAACGTTGGCGGAACCTTTATACCCAGCGAGGCATAAAAAGCATTCAGAACGTCATTATTCAAAAGCTTCCCATCACCAAATTCCCCTGCTGCATACCAACCTGCCCCAGCCGTGTCTCCCACTGTGTACGCAACATTCGTGACTATGATTTTTCGCGGCGCCATCAACGTCAAATTGACGTTGTTTGTAGACGTCGGCAAACCATCGGATGTTCCAGAAGCAGTAGAGATTTGAATTGTATAAGTATCGCCAACACTTGCGTTCGGCGGAATAGGCACAACAAGCATGCCTACAACAGCATACGAAGAAACCTCAAAATTTGCGTTCGTGCCAATCGCCGTAACCACAAGAGTTCTGGAGCTGTTCAACAAAAGAGAAGTATACGACATCACAACCGGCTGTTGCGGATTCATGGCTGGCGCCACCACAGATATAAAATCGTTAGTCGAAATATTCAACAACCTGAATTGGTCAGAAATAACAGGCGCCGAACCGTCCGGCGTAACCTGCGCAAGAAACTGAATCGAACGAAGCCTTTCGCCAGAACGCAACGTGGCAACTATCGGCACAAGAATTGTTGAACCCTGACCAGCCTTTACATCGCGCGGAATACCAATCAAATTAGATTGCGAAGTTTTCCCTGAAACAGTCGCGCTCCAATTCGTCCCAATAAACGCCCTTACCTTCAAATAGGTCAGGTCTTTCATACTTTCTGACCAATAAATTGTTCCAGTATTCCCCGAAATCACAACGCGCGCGCTGTTAGTTGTTGGCTCACTTCCATCAGTAGTATAAAAAACATCTGCAACCGTGCTGTTTACAGTTATTTTAATCCCGTTTGGATAATACCCAGAATCTGGCACAATTGATGGCGCAGGCACATTCACCACATTTGTTGCGCCGCCGGTACCACCGTCGGATAGATTAATTCCGCTCACTTCGCGAATTATATGATAATAAACCTCTGCTGAATAAACCCTCCTGCCATCCGACGAAACCGCAACAGCAACAGGCTCCCGCGCCGCAGGGTCAAGCGCAGTATTCGAAACAACACCGTCGGACCAACCTTCGTAAACCGGCGGCTCGCAGGTAGGACAATACTCCCACAGAGAAGGATCTATTCCGTAAATCGTGGTCGTATAACCATTTGTCTGAACCAATCTTACCCGATGGTTAAACCTGTCTGCAACAATCAACGCGCCATTTGGCGCCTTAACAATTCCATGCGGAGAACTAAACTTAACAACCGCAGGCACACCGTTACTAAAGCCCTGCCCGTTGCCGCCAGCAAGCACTGTAACAAAAGAAGAAAACTGATTAACAAGTTTTATTGCGTGGTTGCCAGTATCGCTCACAGCAATCAACCCATTATCGAGAATAGCAACCCCCTGAGGATTATTGAATCCATTAGTAATCAAGTATGGCGCGCCATTCGTAGCATTAACCCTCTTTAACGCCCCACCAGATTCTGTCACATAAAAATTCTTTGTTCCATCCATGCAAAACGCCGTCGGAAGAACAAAGTTCCCGTTTGTGTTCACCACACCAAGATAATTGTAATTAGTGTCAAATTGATGTATTTTGCCATCCCCCTGCGTCAAAACATACATGTCCCCATGATTATCAAATAAAATCCCAACAGGTACGTTTAAGTTAGTAATTATGGTTATTGTCTGATTAGCTGAAAGGTCAAGCCTGCGAATTGCTTTGTTGTTTTTATCAGCAACATAAAGCCTGCCATCAAACCCAATTGCAAGAGCCGCAGGAAAATTAAACTGCGCCTCCTGCTGGCTATTTCCATCTCTAAAACCGTAATCTGGTCCCTGCGGCGTCAATCTTCCACCGGCAATTGTGGTAACAGTTTGAGAAAACGCGCCTGAACCACACGCTATAAAAATTCCGCACCATGCCACCTGCGCAAGAATTCTTCCTCTTGCTAAAAATTGTTTAAATAATATTTTCATAAGCCTGAGGCTTCAGAATTGTTCACCAATTAAAACATCGAACGCGTTTTATCTTTCGGCGCGCCGGAATCCCAAGCCGGTTCTTCAACATCTGGTCTTTCGAGCGGTTTGGACTTCAAGAAATTAAGCGTGGAAGGCAACGGCTTTTGATAATCGTCCTCTGAAATAATAGTCGGCGTAACAAAAATAAGGAGATTCCGTTTATTCCTTTCCTTTGAATCACGTCTGAACGCATACCCGAGAATTGGTATATCGCCAAGCAGAGGCACCTTGCTGTAAACCTTAGTAGTAGAATGATTTATCAAACCGCCAAGCACAAGCGTGTGCTGATTTGGAACCGTGGCTATGGTTGACAAAGTCCTGTGCGTGAAAATCGGCGATTCATTCACTTTTCCGCCCAGAGTGGCTCGTTCTGGAATAGCCTCTTTTACAGAAATATTCGGCTCGAGTTTAAGTTGAATGGCATTTGTGCCAACGACACGCGGCGTTACAATAAGCACGATTCCAACTTTGTTCAGCGGAGTCTGCAACTGTCCAACAGTCAAGTTATAATTCGGCTTTACCGTTGATGGTTGCGCCCCACCAGCAACAAGCGCTCCCTGCTGTTCCTCAAAAACGGGCACATATTGAACCACAGACAATTCAACCTGGTTACCTTCAAGCGTTACTGCGCGCGGCGTGGCAATAGATTCAGTGTCATTCTCCGTATTAAGAAAACTTAGAACAGCTTTCACTCCATCCGCATTCAAAAATGCAGCATGCGGAAACCACCCGCGCGTGGTGTCGGCGCTTATTCCACCGGCTCCCACAGTTGTCGAGAGCGTACCCTGCGAACTATACTCGGGCGTAGTCGTCGTTGTTACCGTTCTACCACTCGGCAAAGGCACAGTAGACGAAACCGGCGCCCCAGGAGTCTGTGTAATAATCTCCCCTGTTGTCTTGCCATTTCCAAACGTGAAATTCTGTTCAGCAAGCGTTCCAGACCAATCTATCCCTTTCACACTCTTCGGATTCTTGGAGGTTTCAATAAACCTTGCTTCGATAAGAATCTGATGCAATGGCGAATCAAGTTCGGCTATTAAATTTGTAATCTGCGTAAGTTCGCTTTGCGGCGCCATTACAATAACCTGGCTTGTTCGCGCGTCAGCCATTATCTTGCTCCTTTGCCCAAGCGTTGTCTTAACCACATCCACAACGCTTGTCGGATTTGCATATTTAAGGTCAACAACATGAACTTGAAGCGGCTCAAGCGCCGTGGGGTCTTTCATCGTAATCCGCGTCACCCCAGTATCCTGATCCACAGTTGCAACCAAATCGTAATTTGCTATAAGAGCCTTAAAGGCATTTTTCGGTGTTATCCCTTTCCATCGCAAACTCACAAAATTCGTCTGAACAGCACCGTCAGGTTTAACAATCGGCGCTCGAATCTTCTGGTCTATATGCACATTTACACCCGCAAGCTCGGCAAGTGTCTGAATCGCCACGTCAAGCGGCGTATCCTCAAGTTTAATGTCAGTCGGTTCATCTGCCGCAGAACCCGTGGCGCAATATGCGCTGTAGTTAACCGAATTTGCCGCAAGAATCACCACAACAGCTATTAACGAAGTTATCGTTTTCATGTTTCGCTTTTTTAATGTTTTAAAACGATTCATTTCCTTTCTTTTAATGCCAGCTCGCGCATTTCAGTTGAGCCGTCCTCAAAAAAAACTGTAATAAAAGCAGTACTATTTTCTATCTTGTCACACCTTATTTTTACTTTCCCTCCGCTGACAGGAACAGACTCTTCCGAACCAACCATAATTTGTTTCCCATTAATTACACATGCGACCTTGCCAATCAGTCCATTAAGCACGAACTCAATTTTGGGACGAGATGGCGGTTGTTTGGTTTCGACCTGTTGCGGTGTAGTGGCAACCTGATTCGTTGGAATTACACTCAATGGCGCTTTAGGTTTTACCGGAAAAAATGGGTCCCTCCCATACCCACGCTCTTTGGGGTTCCAGATAAAAACAGATTGCGGAATCTCAACAACCACAGGAATATTTGTGGTTACAACATTAGTTTTTGTTGAAGACACCTGCTCAGTCTTCTTCGATGGTTGCGCAGAGTAAACCGAAAAATCCATTATACAAAAAACCCCGGCAACAATAATCGCAACAGCCCACCACATAAGTGCGCTTCTGCCAGCTTTAGAATTGCACACTTTTAAGAAACTATTTCTCAAAAATTCACTCTTCATAATCCATTCGTTTTAACAAGCGTTACAATGTCCATTTCGAACTGGAGTTTCTGCTGTGTATCTATGGCTTCAGAAATCACCGGCGTCAGCACAATCCTTTGCACACGGAAATACTGAAACTTATTTTCGAGGTCCGCAAGAAACCTCCCGAACTGATGAAAACTGCCCTCTCCTCTCACCGAAAATGTCGCCGATTTATATGGAAAACTCGAAAACATCCCAACATCCCCTATCACCTCGCGGCTTCTAAAAGGAATACTTATCTGGTTCTGATATGGTATCAAAAACTTCCTTAAATTATCAACAAACCACGAATACATATCCCCGGGTGGAGCCATGTTGTTTGTTTCCACATCAGAAAGAACATTAGTCAGTTGTTCAAGCTCTTCGACAATGACATTCGACCTGCTGATCGCTTTTTTTGCCTTGTCCACATTCGCCGCGGCTTCTCCAATCTGCTTGTCAAGCGCCGCAATCCGTTCAAATTGACTCGACATTATCGTAAAATAAAGCGCCGCAATTACCCCGGCAGTTCCCAATCCAATCAAAGCCAAATACTGTTTTTTCTCAGTCGTAAGTTTCATTTTTATTGCCTTGTTTTATCAGGAAATTGACATTCAAGCGTAAAAAGCACAAACGATTTACCAGAATCAACAGGATCCCCCATGCGGGGCGACATACTCTCAAGCCGTACGCCGCGAGTTCTCTCCAACCTCTCTTTGAAAAACGGGAACTCAGCAATCGCTTCTCTCAACTTTGCTATATTGTCATCTTCATCTTTCCCATAATCTCTTGCCTCTATTACAAACTTAATTTTCTCCACACTTGAACCGGGAATTACAACCTTTCTGCTTTCTTTTGTGACTGTTGTCGGCGGAGAAACTTGAAAACTGTGGTCTGTTCGAAACCGCACAAATTGAACATCAGTCGAAATATTTGTAACACACTGTTGCAAAGCATTTAAAACATTCGCCCATAGAAACCTATTGGTCACATAATTTGTTAAAAGATTAAGCCTTTGATTCAATTCGTTGATTAACGCAATATTCGATTGCACATATGTATATTGAGGTTTCATCTGCTCCCACATCGCATTCAACCCCTTAATCTCCCGCTCCTTGCTTGAAATAAGCATCTGATTGGTCCCTATCCAGATGCCGACCGCAAGCAGAATACCAATAGCGCAAAAAATCGCATACTTGACGGGGTCTTTCCGCCTCATTTCCTCTGCCGCCTGGGCTTCGGCAAGTAAGTTTAATTTTATTGGCATATTAAAAACCCTAATACCATTAAAACTTTAAAATTATGTCTCATGACAAAGTAACAATTTTCAGAACGAACACACCGCGGCGCCAACCGCCACAGCAAGTTGAGGTGCAACATATTCACATTCTCCAATCAATTGCGGGGGCAATCTAAGTTCCATAAATGAAGTCGGATTCCATAGCTTACACTGCGCTATAAGTTCGTTCTGCAGGCATTTTAAAATAAATTCGGAACGCGCCGAACCACCAGATACAAAGACATGTTCAACCGTCACATCAAATTGATGCTCGCAAAAATCAAGCGATGCCCTTAACTCCCTACCAAGTGGAATAACAAACTGCTCAAGATTAGAACTCACCTCTTCCGGCATGCCAATCTTTATACTCTCCGCCTCCGCATAGGTTATCCCCATAGATTCAGCAAGACTACTGGTAAGTTTATCACCCCCCATATTCACCATGCGGTTCAAAACGAGCTCCCCTTTCACCAAAATAGAAATTGAACAATTTTTAAATCCAATATCAACAAGCGCAACCACAGAATTCTGAAAAATTTCTGGTTGCGCATATTCAAACGCGTTTATCGGACATATTATCTCAGGGACCAAATTCTCTATCGTGATTCCAGCAATCTTTGCCCCTGCCTGAAATTCATCAACAAACGACCTCTTTGCCCCGCCAACTACAACACGCAATTTTTGTGCAGAAGCCTTCTTTTCAGACTCCACCTGCTTCAGAGGCACAAATTGCGAAGGAATCACATAACAATCGAACACATAATCAGGCAAATCCTGTTGCAGATAAGTTTTACTGCCGTGTTTTAACATCAAACGCATATCGGAAACAGCCATCTGCGGCAAATCCACCACTCGAACAATTGAATCGTTCCCACTAATTGTAAGATTTACTTTCCTGGTTTTACAACTTAACTTGTTTAAAACAGATTTTAAATGCTCCCCCAGCAAATCAGCGGTAATGTTTTTTTCATAAATTGGCGCATCTTGAATTGTATAATTTAAAAATGAATAGCCTTCGCCTTTGCTTTGTATTAATACAGCTTTTGTAGTTCGTCCACCCAGATCAATACCAACGATTTGCCCCGTTCGTTTTTTGGTTGTTCGGTTGTTCAGGCCAAATGCCATAATAATTTCTTCTTATCAAAATACTAATCTTCAATCAAGCATTTTTTATAAAAAGAAAAAACTAACCTCCTTATAAAACAATGATTTATAAAATAATATTTATATGAATATCAATTATTTACGGAACAATAATTATTGGTATTGCCGGCAAAGCGCCTGCATTTATTCTCCTCCTATTTAGTGATGAAGAAGCCGTTTGATTTGCCTGTAAAATCGGACGCGGAGACATCTCAACAATCAGATTATCCTCCAATCCAGGCTTAACCTTCTCCCTATCAGCATACAAAACCAGGTCAAATCCATACCTCGTAGCAACCACATTCTTCAAAACAATCCCTTCTGGCGGTTCACTCAACGCAAGATTGGCAAACTCCTTCAAAAGCGGCGGACCTTCAAAAGAAACTCTTGCGGTAAAACCTGGACGAATCCTCACCGGTAAAGGTGACAACAACTTGACCGGAGCCCTCTGCGGATTCACCGAACGCACATAAACAAAAAAATCATTAACAGGCACAAGATGATGATAAGCAAACGCCTGCACCATTTCCTTCGACGCAACCACATCCCTGACCACAGTCTTGCCATTTATTAACGCGCTTGCCTGAAGCAAAACCCTCACAGGCTCAACAAACCTCCTCGGCGGAGATGATATCGTCACGCGAACCTTATCCCGCCCGGGCGGAATCCTCCCGCCATCCAATCTAAACCCCGACGGCGCATCTTTTATTGACAACCAGATATCACCATCAAAACCATCCTTTCTCAGAGCATACACAGTTAAATCATTGCACCCACCCTGACGCAAATTCAACTCAGACGGCGCCATCCGAATCTCAAAATCTGGCTTCGGCTTGCTGATTCTTAAACGATATACATAATCATCTCCCCCCTGTCTTTGCGCACTCGAAATCCGTGCATAATAAATTCCATCGCGCGGTATCGTCGCAATCAAATAAGAATCCGCATGATGCGTGGTCAATCCACTGCCCTTATCCTCATAATCATCATTCGCCGCAACCACATCCCCGTTGCCATCAACCAGATGAACAATAGAATCGAGCGGACTGTTTAACCTCCTTGCAAAAACTTCAACCACCACTTTCTCTCCACCCTTCGCATAAAAACGAAAACTATCAACATCTTCATCAGAACTTATCTTTCCATTAATAACTACTGGCAACATTACACTC
>JAOADO010000014.1:5562-31924 GCA_026417275.1 Verrucomicrobiia bacterium | reverse complement strand
ACCGTGACTCCTGCAAAGGCAAGCTGATACGCAAGCCTTCGTGCAGATTCAATCCCATAGTGCGTAGTTAAACGCGAACCCACAACTGCAATCGCATTTTTATCCTTCGGCAAAATATTACCCATTACATACAAAACAACTGGCGGGTCGTAGATTTGCTTTAAAAGAGCAGGATACTCCTCATCCTCAAGACAAAACACCTTACATCCGTATTCCTCAATCCGCTTGATTTCTCCAGAAAGGTCAATCCTGTTCTCCCAATCCGAAATAGCGCACGCAATCTCTTCTCCAATTCCTGGCACCGCAACCAGACTCTCCTTGCGCGCCCGCAAAATCGCAGACGCCTCACCAAAATACTCAAGCAATTTTCGAAGACGGACGGGACCAACCCCATCAATCATGTTCAAAGCAATAAATGCTTCGGTATTAGTCATGTAGAGTGATTAATAAAAACCCGCCCAATCAGCAAGCATTTAATTGCCGCTCGATGATAAATTCAGAAAATAAACCGCTTATCAATAATTATCAAAGTTATTGCTCCCTGTTCCGTTAAAAACCATTCTCCGCTGCGAAAAATTAATAAACCACGAAGCAAGAGCACTTTCACTCAATGGCAACGACAACCTGCTGAGCATCGAACGAAAACTATAAAATTCTCGGTACATCTTCTGGATTCCCTGTTCAAGTTCGGCAGCCGAACACCATTCTGGCTTATAATAACAAATTTGCCCCGCAAACCGCCCAATCTCGTTTACATCAAAAAGTCTCCCTTCCTCGCGCATTCGTTCATAAAGTGGAGTTCCCTTCTCCGGTGTAAGCAGATTGAAATAAGCAACCGGAACTTTGTGTTCGAATAAAAAGTTAAGCGTGGAATCGAAAACACTCGCATCTTCGTTGTCCCATCCAAAGATAAAATTCAATGAATAACTTATACCGCGACGATTGAGGTCTTCCAATATTTCAGAGTACTTTAACACCTTGTTGTGCCGCTTGTTCATGGACTTGAGCGTCTCTTCCGAAATGCTTTCCATACCGATGTTTACGTGCAAAAGCCCGCTCCTTTGCGCAAGGTCCAGGAACTCTTTATCCTCGCACAAATGTAAAGACCATAGCGTTGACCACCTGATTCTGAGCGGAATCAACGCCTCCATTAACTCCATTGCACGCCGCTTGTTGCCACCAAAGTTGCTATCTGCAAAGAAAATCCTCTTTGCTCCAGTACATTTAATTTCTTCCACCACTTCTTCTACGGGACGACAGCGATATTTCTCCCCCAGATAAAACCTCTCGGAGCAAAAATCACATTTGAACGGACACCCCCGCGAGGTCTGAACAGAAAACGTTTTAAAAACACCATAATATTTCAGATTCAAAACATCGTAGCGCGGAATCGGAAGTCCACTCAAATCATGGAGAATCTCCGCTTTATAAAACCTTTTAAGACTGCCACTTACCGCATCTGAAAGCATCTGCCTAAAGATGTTTTCGCCTTCGCCGCAACCAACAGCATCGCAATGCTTGGCGGCTTCCTCAGGATAAAAGAAAGTATGCGGTCCCCCCATTATGGTCACCACGCCGCGTTTTCTGAATTCATCGCTAATCTCGTACGCCCGCAAAGAGTTAATAGTCCACACACTCAGCGCCACAACATCAACCCTCGCATCAAAATTCACATCCTGGACAACCTCGTCCACAACACTAACTTCCCATCCTTCAGGCACAAGAGCCGCAAGATAAGGGAGCGAGAGCGAAACCACCGAACGGCGTTTCAACTTTATAAGACGCCTGTCATCCTTTGAATAATAATGTGACGGCTGGATTATAAGTAATTTATAGCCCACTTTAAAAATAAATTAGATAAATCAGATTAAAATTAAATACCCCTTTACTTCCCCATCCCCGATAAAACAAGCCTATTTACTCAGAAACATCATATCTATTGCCACTTCTCATAACGCACCTTATCATCGCTGTAGCGCGTGCGCGGCTCTTTTGCTTCTCCCGGTTTGCCAATCGCAATCACAGAAACCGGGATAATATTCTGCGGCAAATTAAGT
The DNA here is from genome assembly GCA_026417275.1 of Verrucomicrobiia bacterium. The sequence continues at coordinate 29,867 of JAOADO010000014.1, read as the reverse complement.
ATTTCTTTGATTGCTGCAACGCGGTTTTCGCGCGGATGCACACCCAGCCAGCATGCACCAAAACCAAGAATATGAGCAGCAAGCAATAAATTCTCTATTGCCGCCGAACAATCCTGTAGCAGGTAAGACAACTGATGGTCATGCGCCGCCTCAATGTCTCCGCAAACCGCTATCCCGACACTCGCATCCGCAAGCATCTTCCCATTAGGCAAAACATCCGCAATTTTTCGCAGCGTCTCCTTATTGCGCATCACAACAAAACGCCATGGGTCTTTTGCCACCGCAGACGGAGCCGCCATTGCCGCAGAAAGCAATGTTTTAACATCTTCATCTGTAATCTCTGCGGGCAAAAACACACGAATACTTCTTCTGCCAAATATAAAATCCAGCTTACTGCGAACATCCTTTTTCATAAAAACCTCTCACAAATTATAACCTGCTCAAAAACCGAAAATCAACCCAAACAACAATCCCGTAATACCAAACCAATATGAATAACTCCAATTGTATTCAAATTACAGCAAACCACAAAGCGCCAGATTTAAAAAAGCGGCAAACGCACTCCAGCGCATTTGCATTTATATAAAACTCACAAAAATATTTATCATGATTTTATTTAATAACCACTGTATATTCTAAACTGTATGCAAGAACAAAAAATATCAGAAATCAAAGAGCGGATAAAAAAAATCACAGAAATACTGGCAAAAACATACCCAAACGCCCATTGCGAACTGAACCACAAAAATCCACTCGAATTGCTCGTTGCAACAATACTCTCCGCGCGTTGCACAGATAAACAGGTTAACATCGTAACTGAAGAACTGTTTAAAAAATACAAAAACGCCGCAGACTACGCAAATGCAAACCCGGAAGAATTCGCAAACGACATCAAAAGAATCGGCATGTATAAAAACAAAGCAAAAGCAATCCAATCCGCATGCAAAACATTGATTGAAAAATACGGCGGCAAAGTGCCCAAAACAATGGACGAACTCACCCAGCTCGCCGGCGTTGGCAGAAAAACCGCCAACGTGGTTCTCGGAAACGCCTACGGAATCAACAGCGGTATAGTAGTAGACACACACGTAGTAAGACTCTCGGAAAGACTCGGATTTACAAAAGAAAAAAATCCAGAAAAAATTGAACTTGACCTCATGGCCCTCGTTCCACAAAAAGACTGGACCATGTTCAGTCACTGGATAATCTGGCACGGCAGACGACGATGCTACGCTCGAAACCCCGATTGCGAAAATTGCGAAATCAAACAACTCTGCCCATCAGCTGGCAAATTCTCTAAAAAAACAACAAAGCCCTGAACCTTTCAGATTTCACACCCTATAATGAACAACGAAAAAGAAACATGGTACTTTTACGAATGCGGCGAATGCGACCCCCGCTGGAACATGGCGATTGACACAGTATTGCTCGAAAACGCACAAACAATTGCCAGACCGCTCATCCGCCTATACGGATGGAAAACTCCAGCCGCAACATTCGGTTTCTTCCAAAAACAGGAAGAAATAGAAAAAATAACCCCGATAAGACCGCTTGTGCGCAGACCAACCGGCGGCGGGCTCGTCCCACACATCAACGACTTTACCTACACAATCGTAATCCCGAAAACTCACAATTGGTACCAACTAAAAGCAACCGAAAGTTATAAACGCGTTCACACATGGTTAATGAAAACACTTGAACTGCTCAGCGTGCCAACAGAATTAGCCCCGCAAACTGTTCGACCAATCCGCGGTCAATGCTTTGTAGGACACGAACAATACGACATTTTACAAAACGGACAAAAAATTGCCGGCGCCGCCCAGCGACGCACAAAAACAGGATTATTGATTCAAGGTTCCGTTCAACCGCGTCCTGCTGGAATTTCCAACCACCAATGGGCAAATGCCATCCAAACTGCCGCCACTCAACTCTTTAACATCAAATTCGAAAAATTCGAACCCGAACATCACGATTTTCTTAAAAAACACCCTGAAACAATGTAAAAACAAAAGATTATTACCCACTCAAAATATCAGAAATTTGTTGAAATTAAACACCAATAAGGTAGAATTTCACTGTAAACATTGGCGACTTTAATGGTCGGGGCGTAGCGTAGCTTGGTAGCGCGTCTGAATGGGGTTCAGAAGGTCGTGAGTTCAAATCTCACCGCCCCGACCATTTACTTTACCAGAAAAAAAACAGATTTTTACAAACTCTGAGTCACTAACAAATTCAAACAGATTCCTGTATCTCAACAATTAACAAAAACCCGCCGAAAAACGGCGGGGTGTTTATTATTCTAAGAACCTGAAACAGACGTTTCCCTGTTAAATCTTCTCCGGCAACTGCCATGGCTTCCTGCGTTCGCGGTCAAGATACTTACATGCATCGGCATCTTCCGGGAACGTTTCTTTTACAGGGTCCCATTTAAGCCGTCTACCTGTCCAGCGTGCAATATTGCCAAGATGACACACCGTCGCGGTGCGGTGAGCAATTTCAACATCCGCATTCGGTTTTGAACGCGTTTTAATACATTCAAGCCAGTTGAAAATATGATTGTCGTTGTACCCGCGCGGACGTTTTTTAAGCAACTCAATCGCAATATCTTCTGGATCGGAAGTACATCTGCCGCGGTCAATTCTCAATGTCCCCTTTTCACAAATAAATACCGCACCAAAACTCGGAGCATCTCCCATCTCCATCACAATATCGCCAGGATATTTCCAGAAAACTTTTGGCACACTGCAGATTTTATCGCCGCGCTGTTTGGACTCCGCCTGGGTGTAAGTCGGCGGTTCAAACTTCTCGCCACTTGTCCAGACCTCGATTGGACCGCCATCATCCATCCCGAGAGCCCATTGCACCTGGTCAAAACCATGCGCCCCCCAACCAGTCATTTCTCCGCCTGAATACGGACGGAACGACAACCAGCCCGGGTTTGCCCGCGGCAAATAAAGGTCCTTATTATAAGGCACCACAGGATTTGGACCACACCACATATCCCAATCCAAACCATCCGGTATCGGTTCGGCGGGCAAAGCACATTCCCACGGGCTCGGATAATTCATGCAAATCACCTTCTTCACCTTGCCAAGAGCGCCAGAACGAACAAGTTCACACGCCGCTTTGTTTATCCACATCGAACGTTGTTGACTCCCCACCTGAAGAACACGGTTATATTTCCTAACAGCCTGCGCTATAACTCGTCCCTCGCGAATGGTAAGCGAAAGCGGCTTTTCGACATACAAATCTTTCCCCGCCTGGCACGCAAGAACGCAAATCGGTCCACGCCAATGTTCAGGCGTGGCGGTAATGATTGCGTCCACGTCATTTCTCTCCAACAACTTGCGAAAATCCTGGCACGCAAAAACATTGTGCTTGGTGCCAACCTCTTTCGCACGATTTATGTTCACATCAGCCACGCCAACAAACCGCGCGCCTGCCTGCGTGAGCATGTTCCTTAAAAGGTCGCTCGCCTGCCTGCCAATTCCAATAAACCCCACTCCAATTTTCTCGTTGGCTCCCGGGGTGCCATTCGCTCCAAGAACCTCACTTGGAACAAACTGCGGCATCGTAAGCGCCGCTCCAGCACCAAACAAAACCCCGCCAAGAAATTGCCTTCTCGAAATTGAACGGGTACGAAAATTATTTTTTCTAATCTGGGTTTTCATAAAATTCGGGTTCAGTTTATATTCTTTCTCTGACTCATTCAAATCAATTTTAAAAGAGAACTCCACCCCCCTCAAGAATGGCAAACACACCATTTAATTTATTTTAGACTTTAATTAAAGCCAAATCATGGTATTCTAAAAAAACAATGGGCGACACAAAATTTAACATAGAATACATTGCGCACCTGGCGCGGTTAAAATTGACAGACGCCGAAAAAGAAAAGTTTGGCGCGCAGTTAACAACAATCCTGAACTATATGGAAAAATTGCGCGAACTGAACGTTGCCGACGTCGAACCAACATCCCACCCGATGCCGCTTCTAAACGTCATGCGCACCGATATTCCGCAAAGCGGACTCAACCACTCCGAAGCCATGCAAAACGCCCCCCTTGCAAATAACGATTTATTCATCGTACCAAAAATTGTGGAATAACAATTTTATGCTAAACAGACTTTCTATAACTGAAGCAATCACCGGTCTTCAAAAAGGAGAATTCACATCAAAAGACCTTGTTAAAAGCTGTCTTGAACAAATCCAGCGTGTTGACAAAAAAATAAATGCGTTTACCTGGATTGATCCTAACGACGCGATTTCGCAGGCAGAACAAGCAGACGCCCAACGCGCAAAAGGAGTTAAAGACAAACCACTGCTCGGAATCCCAATTGCCATCAAAGACCTAATCGCCGTAAAAGGACATCCATTGCGATGCGCGTCAAAGATTCTTGACAAATTTATCTCCCCATACGACGCCACAGTGACCGAAAGACTTCGAAACGCCGGCGCCGTTCTTTTTGGCAGAACAAATATGGACGAATTCGCAATGGGAAGTTCAACCGAAAACTCCGCATTTGGACCAACCCGCAACCCATGGGACCTGGAAAAAACACCAGGTGGCTCATCCGGCGGTTCCGCCGCGGCTGTATCGGCAAACGAATGCACCGGCTCGCTTGGCTCAGACACCGGCGGCTCAATACGCCAGCCTGCCTCCTTCTGCGGATGCGTGGGATTAAAACCCACCTACGGCAGAGTTTCAAGATACGGACTTGTCGCCTATGCATCATCCCTGGACCAGATTGGACCAATCACTAAAACCGTCGCCGACTCTGCGTTACTACTAAAAATTATCGCAGGTCCAGACAAACGAGATTCAACCTGCTTCTCCCAACCCGCCGAGGATTATCCAGCCAAATTAAACCAGCCCATCAAAGCACTCAAAGTCGGCGTCCCAAAAGAATATATGATTGGCGGACTTGACCCAGACGTGAAAGAATCCGTTCAAAACGCTATCAAAGTTTTAGAGGGATTGGGAATTGAATTCGAAGAAATTTCACTACCGCACACAGAATATGCCATTGCCACCTACTACATAATCGCCACCGCCGAGGCAAGCGCCAACCTCGCCCGTTTTGACGGCGTGCGCTACGGACTCCGTGTTCCAGGAAACGACCCTATCGAAATGTATTGTAACACACGCGGCGCAGGCTTCGGCGAAGAAGTAAAACGAAGAATCATCCTCGGAACTTACGTTTTAAGCAGTGGCTATTACGACGCCTATTACCTCCACGCCCAGAAAGTCAGAACCCTGATTAGAAAAGATTTTGCCGACGCTTTCGAAAAAGTTGACCTTATTTTAACCCCGACATGCCCTGCCCCTGCATTCAAACTTGGCGAAAAAATCGCAGACCCCCTTCAAATGTATCTCACCGATATCTTTACAATATCTTGCAACTTAGCCGGAATTTGCGGAATAAGCGTGCCATGCGGATTCACAAAAACAACCCCAGAACTGCCAATAGGACTCCAATTACTCGGCAAACCAATGGGCGAAGACAAAGTCCTTGCAACAGCATACGCATTCGAACAATCCACGAATTTCCATAAAAAACAGCCTCCGTTGAACCATGAGCAATGAGACAAAATTAAAAAAATAAACAGGATGGGCAAGCTCCACCTTGACTGTTAAAATAAAAAAACATACAGACAGCGCGGGAGCCATCCCTCTCAAAAAATGCACCATTGAATATGGATTTATACGAAGCAATTAAATTGCGCAGAAGCGTTAGAAAATACCGAAAAACACCAGTGCCGCAGGACAAGATTTTAAGAATATGGGAAGCCGTCCGCTGGGCGCCTTCCGCATGTAACCTGCAACCATGGAAGTTCCTAATCGTAGACTCCCCGGAAAAACGCGCAAAACTAAAAGGCATTGTGCAAGACTGGGCGATGGAAGCCCCAATTCTAATTGTAGCCCTCGGAAACAAAGAAATCGCCTGGCGCCGCGACAACGAAAGCGTCCACTCAATTGATGTAGCCATAGCAGTAGAACACCTTGTCCTTGCCGCAACAGCTGAAGGACTTGGAACCTGCTGGATATGCGCTTTCGACCGCAAAAGACTCTCCTCCGCCCTGGGTATCAAACCACAATGGGATCCGGTGGCAATAATCCCTCTCGGCTATTCCGCCGACGACTCCCCCCGAAGCACACGCAAAGAAATAGCAGAAATCGTGAGAATTGTCTAACCACTGTTTATCACCATATCATGCTTGATTTTTTTACAGCATCTGGTAGTTTGAATCTGCCGTTGAAAGTCAGTTCTTTCTTCGATTCGGTGTCTGACACGCGCAAATTTGAAAAACGAATCAATTTAAACGATTTTTAAATATAAAATGCAGAATTATCCAAAGCATTATTGCGGATTATTTGGAATTTACGGACACGAAAAAGCGTCCGAACTTACTTATTACGGCATATACGCCCTTCAGCATCGCGGTCAGGAAAGCGCGGGAATAGTCTCTGCTCAGGACGGACAATTCTACGAACATCGCGGCATGGGACTCGTGGCACAGATATTCAACAACGATGTCCTCCCGAAACTCAAAGGCTCAATGGCTATTGGACACACACGATATTCCACCACGGGCTCATCAAATATTACGAACGCACAACCGCTTGTTGCCACATGTGGTCTGGGCAAAATTGCAATCGCTCACAACGGAAACCTAACAAACGCGTGCGAATTACGCGAACGACTGGAAGAAACCGGCTCAATCTTCCAAACCACAACAGACAGCGAAATAATCGTTCAATTGCTCGCACGCAAAGAATTCGATGGTCAACCAAACAATTTAATCACCACAATTCGAAAAATTAAAGGCGCATACTCCCTTGTGATTATGACGCCAAACGAAATCATCGGCATAAGAGACCCACACGGCTTCAGACCACTCTCGCTCGGCAAACTTGGCAACGCATGGGTCCTGGCAAGCGAAACCTGCGCATTCGACCTCATCGGCGCTGAATTTCAGCGCGACATCCGCCCGGGCGAAATTCTGGTCATAAATAAAGACGGACTCCAGAGCATTAACGCATTTCCAGACCACACACGACGCGCCTTTTGCATCTTCGAATACGTCTACTTTGCAAGACCGGACAGCATTCTCGCCAACTCTTCTGTCTACAAAGCACGGGTGGAAATGGGACGCCAGATGGCACGAGAAAATCCTGTGGACGCGGATATCATCGTGCCAATTCCGGACAGCGGCAATTGCGCAGCGCTTGGATTCTCACTTGAATCCGGAATCCCATACGAAATGGCATTCGTCAGAAACCACTATGTTGGCAGAAGCTTCATCCAACCAAGCCAGGTGGTCAGAGATTTAAACGTTAAAATTAAATTAAACCTTATAAAAGACCTTGTTCAGGGAAAACGCGTGGTCATCGTGGACGACTCAATTGTTCGCGGCACAACCTGCAAACGCCGCGTTATGAACCTCAAAAAAGCAGGCGCCAAAGAAGTCCACGTAAGAATAAGCTGCCCCCCACACCGACACCCATGCGTTTACGGAATTGACTTCCCGGATGAAAGCCAACTCATGGCGGCTAAAAATTCAATCGAAGAAATAAGAAAATTCCTTCATGCAGATTCGCTTGCATATCTTTCGCTCGAAGGCATGGTAAAGGCAACCTGCCAGCCAAAAGAATCATTCTGCCTGGCGTGTTTCGACGGCAATTACCCCGTCAAATACGACCCCAACGTTGATAAACTCATCCTCGAACGCCGCCAGCAAAGAATCGAAGGCATCAGCTGGACGCTCATACCAGACCAGCGTCAAATAAAACTGTTCGAAAAATAAAATTTAAATTAAACACCAATCTATTTCTCTTTTATCTCTACCTCTCCACGCCAACCAGGAGACAAATTCGCATTCTCCAACTCAGCAATTTCCCTCAAATAAAAAACAGATGGACCATCCTGCGGTCTCATCCGAAGCACATCCTCTAACAACTTGCGAGCAGTAACAAAATCGCGTTTCTCAAAGTGTTTGAGCGATAAATCAAAAACCACCTTCCACTCCATCTCCTCAGAATACCTCCCGTCGTTTTCGCCAAGAAGTTCATAAACATCCACCGCCTTTTCAAAGCCCTTAAGTATAAACCTGCCAAGATATCGCCATAAGAATACATCAGCTGTGGCTCTTTGCAAATCACCGGTAGCAAGAATAGTTGTTCCAAGAAACTTGTTCAAACCCTCCATGCGAGACGCAAGGTTTACACTCTCGCCAATAGCAGTATAATCAAACCTTTTTTCACTCCCAAAATTGCCAACATTAGCCACGCCAGTATGCAAACCAATTCGGGTTCGCAACCGGGGGACATTCCCCGACTTTATGAATGCCTCTATTGCCTGAGACAAAAGTAGCCCCGCCCTTGCGGCACGCAATTCATGGTCCGGTTGCGGCAACGGCGCATTCCAGACAGCAAAAATCGAGTCGCCAATGAATTTTATAACCGTCCCCTCGGTTTCATGGATTTTAGACACCGCGTTTTCAAAATACTCATTCATTGCACGCGCAAGTTCGTCGGAATCCATGTTTTCAGATATATGAGTAAAGTTTTCAATATCACTAAAAAGTATGCTGAGAACCTGTTTTTCAGCACCCGGATGCAGAATTTCGGGTTGCTTTAGCAATTGTTTAACCCGCGCCGGAGAAACATAAGCCGAAAGCGACTGCTCAAGCAGACGATTTTTAATAAATAATCTGAGAGAATTATAACCCCAGGACCACACAGTTGCCGCCGGAATCTGCACCAACACCATAATCAACCACGGGAACCACACACGCAGTTTTAAAAAGAAAATCACGGATAACACCGTCACCCCAACAGCCATCAACACTCCCCATAAAATTGCACTGTAAGGCGGCAAACGAATCAAAAAAATTCCAATCCAAAGTCCAAAAAGTATGAACAACAACCTCTCAATTGCCTTTGTCGGACGTTCAAGCCAATCTTCGCGCACCAAATTTAAAAACTGCGTAGCCTGAATATCAACCCCTGGAGCAAATCTCCCCTCCATCGTGTACGGCGTTTTATATTCATCCTTTCGTTGCCCGCTGTAATATGTTTTCAAAAAAGCACCGACGAACACAACCTTGTTGCTAAAAAAACCCCTCTGCCCCGTCAATGCCGCATGAAACGAAATCCACGGTATCGTCTCCGGAGGTCCATAATAATTAATCCAGCGCTCACGATACCGTTCCGCCAAATCCCGCGTAACTCGCGCCCCGCAGATTCGCGCCGTTTCCCAGCTAAGACTCGATTGCTCAATCTCCTCGCTCGAAGGCGGAACATGCAAATGCCGCTTCACCATAATATCCCTGTCCGCGTATACCTGTACAACCCCGAGCGGACAAGCGGCAGAATCATAAAGCGGATCATAAGCCCTGCTGAATGTCGGACCGCCAGTAACCGAATCTACTAAAAACTCGGCGCCAAGCACAACCCTGCCATTCTTCTTTATCGCCTCAGCAAACTCAGCGTCCCCCGCAGGATTGAGCGGATGCGGCCCACTGAAAATTATATCATAAGCCACAGCACGAACCCCATCCTCGCTCATCTTATTTAACAGCTTGGCGTGTACAGACCTGTCCCAACCCATATGATACGGCTGATTCAACTCGCGATGCGATTCATCATCCATATAAACCATTACAACCTCCGAAGGCTTTACCGGCTTCTTAAATTTAAACAAATAGATATAACTCGAATCTATAAGACTCTCCCCAAAAAGAAGCGGATTAGACGGATGCAACATCCCGAGCCCAAGCACAATAGCCGCAAACGAACCAAACAAAGCGGCAAACCACCTGTATAAAACCTCTTTTTCAGGCACTATCGCAGCGAATCTTTTGAAAAACAATCTCACGGGCTAACTACACACATTCTACCATCAACACCCCATCTCATAAAGAACATAGTTAAACCTCATTAACCAAATCAACATCAAGTTGCCACACACCTTTACCCTTGCGCTCAAAACATCAAACCCAACTCGCTAAAACAGTTCACCATCCAAAAAGCATCAACATCTTGCTTCAACACAATTTTAAATGACTTTTTGAATTTTTTATGATATGAAAAGGAATATGACTCGCCATTGCTTTAAATGTGGATGGGAATATAAACTACCCGGGCAACCTGGACGCTCTGAGTCCTGTCCCCAATGCGGTTCAGATTTAAAGGTCTGTCTGAACTGTTTCCATTACGACTCGCGCGCCGCATATCAATGCAAAGAAAAACGCGCCGAACCCGTTCAAGATAAACACATGGCAAATTTCTGCGAATATTTTGAATTTGCAAAACGCGAATTTAAACCAAACACAGAAGAAATAAAACGAGAACAAGCCGCAAGAGAAAAACTGCGAAAACTATTCGGAGATTAATACACCAGATTATGTGAACACATTGAAAAAGAAAATCACAAGCATCGAACCCAACCTCACAATCGCACTTATTATCCTGCTTTTCCTCTATATCCAGCAAATTTCCCTATGGACGCAGGAACTCAACATTATTGACATCGACCGCAATGGGAACATTCTCTGGGAAAACCCATTCCAAACAGCGGTAATCACAATTCAATACAAGGATAAACTCACCCAACCCTGGCAAACTGGAGATAATTACTTCGCAACAAATCAGATTGACAAAATCAATGCCCGACTCGAAAACACAAACCGACTCTTCCGCCTTGCCGCAGTTGACATCTCCACAAACTCCCCAAATCACTTCACAAATCTGATTTATTCCTACGGAATTCTCGAAACAATTGCTGGCAAATACACACCCCCCGGAGAACAGGACCAGGTGAACTCCTGGCAACCTGAATTCAAAGGCGGCCCAGCCACAAACGCAAGCCTCTCCCGCCCGCACATTGCGTTTGCCGACCCATATAACAACATTATCCTCGTGGACGAAGGGAGCGACTCCGTCCTGAAAATCACCACAAACGGAACAATTCACACCTACGCTGGCACCCACGTTCGTGGTTTTAACGGCGATGGACCATCACCAGCAACAAACCTGAACTTGTATCTTCCAAACGGCGGCTGGATGCTTGAGAACGGCACATTTTATATACTCGATAGATACAACAAAAAGGTAAGACGCGTTGACACAAACGGCATTATGACCACCGTTTTCACAACAACAGTTGCGATCAATCGTGGTCTATGGGTAAAAAGCGACGAATCAGAAATCTATTTCTCCGCCACAACCACAGTCTACAAATGGACTCCCACCGGCGGAGTCGCAATCGTGCGTTCCGGGTTTTCAGACCTCGCCAATATTCAAGGAGACGAACAAACCGGCAACTTATACATATCAGACCGCAACACCCACAGAATCTACATGCTCACACCGGAAGGCAATTTGACAACAATCGCCGGCAACGGAACCACCACCGGTGGCGGCGACGGTTTCCCCGCCACCGTTACCGGCCTTAACCGCCCACGAATGCTCTGGTTTCTTCCAAACAACGGATTTTTAATCTGCGAACACGACCCCGGAAACCGAATCTGGTATGTTGACCCGGCTGGAATAATCCACCTCTGGCTCAACGGCGACAGGTTTAACACACCCGGACGCGGCGACGGCGAATGGTTCTACAACAATCCATCATCACCAAAAGTTTCAAAAGTCCGCTCTGTGGCTCTGGACAAAAAAGGCAATATTATTATCGTCGAAAGCGATATGGGTTACATACGAAAAATCAATTTCTCCCGACTTTATTATAACTAATATAGCAAAAAAACAATGCGGCTAATTCAGACAATTCTTATCCTCCTGTTTATCTATGAACACACATTCTGCACCTTTGGATTAGACCACACCACAAACCGCTACGAATTCCGTGAAATTGAAATAACAACCATAATAGCAAATCCCTCCCATAACAAATCGATAAACAATTCAGAAAAAACAGAATGGACAACAGCATTTTACGAATCGAATCCCGAAAAAAAAATCTTGCTCGGACGAAGAATAATTCTTGGATTCACAGACGAGCAAAACACAACATCAAACACATGGGTTTTGCTCAATTCTCTAATTCAAAACGGCAAACTCAACAAGATAGGCGAACTCGTTAAAAACATATTCATACTCGAAGCAAATGACACAACAACCGCCTTTGAACTGGCAACGCGTTTTGCAAAAGCAGACGGCGTTATAATCAGCCATCCCGTGGTAATAAACCCATTGCAACGCCACTGGGCGTATTCACTACCTCCAAACGACAAATACTACTCACAACAATGGAACCTTGAAAACCGCGCACCCGACGGAACAAAACTCGGGATTGACCTTAACACCCGCTCCGCATGGACAATCGCCGAAGGCGCCAACATCGTCATCGGCATTGCAGACGGCGGCATTGACCTCGAACACCCCGAACTAACCAATTCATCCTTCAACGCCCTCCACTATAACTTTGAAACACTCGAAACCAATGGCATGCCCTCAAGCATCTACGAAGTACACGGAACACACGTGGCTGGCATCGCCGTTGCGCAAAAAAACAATAAAATAGGAATGACCGGCATTTCCCCATCATCCAGACTCGCCAGCTGGGTTATCTTTGGAAGCAGTGGCTATCCTGTAAGCAATGACAGACTTGCGCAAATGTTTGCCTACGCTTCCAACAACGTCGACATCCAAATTCATGCCTGGGGCTACAGCGGCATCTATTTAGAAGGACCAACATTGATTGAACAAATCGCAATCTCAAACGCGGTAAAATACAGCAGAAACGGAAAAGGCTCAATCATGATTCGTTCCGGTGGCAACGACCGCCGAAACGGCGCCAACACCACCTACAACGGCTATTCAAACGACCCATACTCAATTACAGTCAGCGCCGTCCGCTCGGATGGACGCGCCGCAAGCTACAGCAACCCGGGCTCATCAATCCTTGTTAGCGCCCCTGGCGGAGACCCAGACTACGGCTTCCCCGGCATCTTCACAACAGATATTCATGGCAACGCCGGCTCAAGCGGCGGCAGTTCTGACCTCGCAGACTACATTTACGGCAATACCGCCTTCTGCGGTTCATCCGCCGCCGTCCCTCAAATCGCCGGAATCGCCGCACTCATCCTCTCAATAAACACCAACCTCACTTACCGAGATGTCCAACAAATACTCCTCATATCCTCAAAAAATTACGACCAGAAAGACCCATTTCTGATAACAAACGGTGCAGGACTAAAGGTAAGTCTCAACACTGGCTATGGCATCCCAAACGCCGCCTTCGCTCTCCATCTCGCCGCTAGATGGTCTAGCCGCCCCCCACTCCAAACAATAACAATCACAAATCAGACCAGCACCCCGATTCCTGAAGATGGATTAAGATTAATAATCAGTGGGAATAACATCCCAGCCACTTTGACAAACCTGACAGTACTCCCAAACGGCTGGGGACCGCGGACAGACAAACCATCGCCGCCTACCTCCCTTGTTTACATCTCCCAGCCCCTTCAACCCATTGCTTCGAACCTCTCCGGAAAAGCAGTCTTGATGCCGCGCATCTCAAACTTTTTCGATGAAGCAGTCTCAAACATCGCCAGCGCAGGCGCCGCGTTCGCAATTTTTATCAACAACAATTCAAACTCGCCCGACGAACGCGTTGTCGTAAATGTTTCGGATTTTTCCCCGGTTCCCTCCGTGTGCCTATCATGGCGAGATGGCTCAGCCCTTCGCGATGCCATCACAAACAACCAAAACATATACGCTCAGATTAAACCAACTCAAGCAACTTTACTCTTCAACGCAACAACAAAAATGCTCTGCGAACACGTCGGACTATATTTAAAAACAGACCACCCCAAAAGAGGACAATTGAGAGTGACTCTCAAATCACCAATGGGAACAATCAGCCTCTTGCAAAGAACAAACTACGACCACACCCCAAATCCTTCCGGCTGGACATACTATTCAACACACTTCTTTTATGAACAATGCGCGGGAATCTGGCAACTCCACGTCAGCGATGAAGTCAGCGGTTCCACAGGAAATATAACCGCCTCGGCACTTACAATTTATGGAGTCCCAATCAACGACACCAACTTAAACGCCCTCGACGACACATGGGAAGCAACCTCCGGCATAATCGGAGCAAACGCCGCCGCCGACAACGACCAGGACGGACTCCCAAACTCCATTGAACAAATCCTGAATTCCAACCCCATCCTAGCTGACCAGATTTCCCTCGATGCATCTCGATACAACCAGAATTACATCAGATTGAGCTGGAACGGCTCCCCGCATTCCCAATACCGCGCATACATCAAAACAAACATGGCACAACCATGGCTGCAATTTACAAACTTAAACGGCACATTCCCGGAAACCGAAATATTCATAAAAACCACTGATTTCACCAGCGGTTTTCTCCGCATTCAAAAATTCTAATTTCACAACCACCACCGCAAAAAAAACACAACGTGCAATTACAAAAAAATAAAGCGTCCAATTTTTACATCGGACGCTTTTACAATCCAATTAACTACCTTACTTCAAATCACTCCACTTATTGAGGCATTACATCCTCAATTTTTGCGTACTCAACAAGAAAATCTATCACCTTTTGTGCAAGCAAAAGATCATAAAACTCATAATAACGCCCAGCCTTTATAACATCTTCAAGATACTTCTTAGGCTGTTCGCCCCTCATCTTGGCAATGGAGAAAATCTGCTCCTGAATTTCCTCAGGTGCAACATCAATACCCTCTTTCTCCGCAATTTTCTTGAACACATACTTGCCCTTTATCCTGTTTTTTGCGCGATTCTGAGCAACCTTGAAAATATCATCCTTATGCTTCTCAATATCCTCTTTGGACAACCCGCGCTTTTGTTGCTCAACAACTATCTCCAGCACAGCGTCGCGCGTTTCCATCGAAAGCTCATTCTCAGGCAAGTCAAAATTCACGCGCGCCATCAATTCTTCCACAACCTGGTCACGAATACTTTGCCGCGTCCTCTCATACAAATCCCGCTTCAAATCAAACCGAATTCCATCCTGAAGCTCCTTAACATTCTGCGCACCATACGATTTCGCAAACTCATCATTCAAATCCGGAAGAACTTCCTGCTGAACATCAACAACTTCAACGTCAAATACACCCTTTTTGCGCGCAAGTTCTGTTATTATAAACTCAGGCGGAAATTCTACCGTCACCTGCAGTTTATCCCCCTTCTTTGCCCCGACGAATTGCTCTCCAAACCCCGGCAAAAACGCATCCTTTTGCACCTTGACCCACTGCTTTTCCCCCGTCGCAAGCCGCTTGGCATCCGGCGCAACCTCAGACAGCGGCTTCCCATCCACGTTCGCCGTATAATTAATCACCACATAATCCCCGGGCGCCGCAGGCCTATCCACCACTTGATAATTTGCCTGCCTTTGGCGAAGCGCGTTTACAGCATCCTCAACATCCTTATCAGTAACATCTTTCACCACTCGTTTCGCCGGAAGCCCCTTATAATTTGGCAGTTCAAAAACCGGCGCAATCTCATAAATCGAAACATACTCGTATTCTTTATCGTTAAACTTCAATTCCTCGTAATTCAATTCGTAAATCGGCTCTAAAGAGTGCTTCTCCTTCAATTGTTTGAATAACAACTTCTTAAGTTCACGCCTTGCGCCGTCGTTAACTTCTTTCTCGTAAGCCTTGCGCACCATATCCAGCGGCGCTTTCCCCTTACGAAAACCTGGCAGAGCCACCACCTGCTGATACTCAGCACATTCCTTCTTAATGGCAGACTCCACCTCTGCCGTTTCAAAAACAGCATGCACCTTCTTCTTGCAAGGACCTAAATCTTCAATATTTATATTCACAAGCCTCTATCAACTAGATTTATTGTTAAAAACACAAACCTATCACCATTAACTTGCCCAAAAACCGATTTGAGCAACCGTTCTGTTTTATTAACCAAACTTGCGAAAGGATATTAACCAAACCTCAATCGGTCAAGACGATTAAACACCTATCCGCAAGA
Organism: Verrucomicrobiia bacterium; assembly: GCA_026417275.1. Next base: position 13,863 of record JAOADO010000014.1, on the reverse strand, counting down.
CTTAAAACTATATAATATCAAAAAAAAGTCAAATTTACAAACAACTTCAGCAAAATTTAAAAAACAAACCTCTTATTTCCAGCAAAATCTTAAAACCTGTCCAAACCCACACCATCCACTTAAATTCAATTAACTTCACTCCCCAACCTCTTTTTTACTGCCAGTCTTTGCCCTATCAGAATAAATATTCAATGTCGTGGCAACCAATCGCCCCGCAGATTCTTCCCTGGCATAACCGCCAACATATTTCCCCGCTTCAACATCCTTAAGTTTCGCGTTAACCCCATCAATCTTAATCGTCGTTTGAGGAGAAACAAAAAATCTTTGCCCACCCCTGCCTTCCAGCACAACAAACCCTTGCAATATATCAACTGCTTTGACCACCCCATAAAACGGTCTGCCACGCAGTTTTGCCTGCGATGAATCTTTTACATCTTTCGCGGAAGAAGCCGCCACAACAAAAAATCCATCACCCAATAAAAATAAAACAAACAAACAAATTAAAGCCAACCTTCCTAAAGTGGCAAAATACCCCCTTTTATCTATGCCCCTATTCAACCAGATTAAACACTCACACTTGCGCACAGGCTGATTAAATTATTTTTTTGTGGACGTGGCAACCCTCAATAAACTATGCGGCGTTGTAATATAAAGATATTTACCAGCACGGTCTAAAGAACAAGACGTCGCTGGAAATTCTGTCTTGATTATCCCAAGATACCTGCCCGTGGGCGAAAACACAAGAACCCCAACCTGCGCCGAAACATAAAGATTGCCGCTCCTGTCAACAGAAAGTCCCGAAGGTTTAATCTTCTCCATAACATTGGTCAAACTCAAAAAAGTACTTGGCTGCTCAAGCGCTCCATCCTTCCTAACCGTAAATTCCAGAATGACAGGATTCGACTCAACATTATTTAAAACATAGAGTTTCGATTCATTCGGCGAAAAAGCCAGACTCATCGGACACTCCACCTTTCTGCTCAAAAGGTCAACAAACCCATTCTTAGTCACCCTGTAAATCCCATTATACAGAATCTCCTTCTGCGGCGAACCTACACCCAAATCAACAACGTTAAACGGCGGGTCCACAAAGTAAACCTCTCCGTTCGACTTCACAGCAATCGAAGACGGTCCATTAAACCTCAACCAGTTAAAATATTCCGCCAGCGAAACAAAACGCCCCGCTTGTTCGCGACGCAAAATCCTCCTATCCCCGTGATGCGCCACAAGAATTTTACCTGCCGTATCCACAGCCAGAGCACTCACCCCGCAAAGCCCGCCAAGATTCGTCGAATACACCCGCAATACCTGAAATATACCAGCCCCCCTCTCCTCACTCCATTGATATATAATATTCGTTGAAATATCGGCTACAAGAACCGTCCCCATATAATCCAGACAACCCACAGCGTGAACAAACCCCTCAGCAACCTTTTCAACAGTCGAATTCGTCGCAAACAACTTGTCCAACAAAAAAGAATTCCTCTCGATCTTGCCGGCAGCAGGATAAACCCTCGCGGGTTGCTTCTTCGCTTTTTCCGCACAAAAACCTGTAAATAGCGCAACTGAAAACGCGCAAACGACTATCCCGGCAACCAACCTCTTAAAAAATATTCTTCTATTCATTAAATTCATCATAACACCCTCATTGCACACTAACGGCTCAATTAACAAACACGAAATTCGCGCATTTGTTCAATAAAGTTTAATAAAGAATCCCTCATCATACAATATTTTCGTAATGAAAATGATAAGCCATTATTTCAACTCGTACTCTTGCGGCTTAACACCTTTCTTATAACCGTTAAAACCAAAAGCCGATGGCTTATAATCCCCCACAAAATCCACATTGGCTCTCTGCGGAATTTCATCTTCCAATCCAACAGCCCAGTATGCAGCATTAACAATCAAACGCCGTAAGCCCTCGTTCAATAAATCATTCGCCGCCCCCATAGTTGTTGTCAAAACCTTGTTAGTTGTTCCCCACTCATTCTTATACAATCTCGTCCAGACAATCGGCTGCATCGGATTATTCTTCGCCCCTTCAACAGGAGGGTCTGTGGCACTCATCCCCGCAACAACCTGTCCACGAACAAGAACCTGAACATCCCCCGGCGGATTCACAGTATAAACATCGGTTGGACCAAAAATATCTTCCACACCGCGAAGAATTGGATGCCCCTTCGCCGCAGGTTCAATTATCCCGCGAGTAGCCTCCTTCCCGTGAGCGCCGTGATGCGCAACCCACGTTTCACCCAAAACCTGTTTGCCAAAACCACCCTCCCATTCCTTGCTCTGCCAGTGAAATCTTACATATTTACTTTTCGAATTCGCACTATAAGAAAACGCATGTGTGCTGGTTCGCAACGCAATGATCGGTTTGCCAGCCCTGAGATAATTCACAAAATGCTCCATCTGCTCATCAGGCAATTCGCGAAACCTCAGCCCCATTACGCACAAATCAGCACTATCAAGCGCTTCAATCCCGGGAATATTTGTTCGAATGTTTGGATTAATTGTCCCTGTCGTTGGGTCAACCGCAAACAATACCGTACACCTAAACCCATGACGAACCGCAAGCACCTTTGCAAGCATCGGCAACGCCTCCTCAGACCTGTACTCCTCATCCCCGCTCAAAAAAACAATATGTTTACCTTTTCCAGGTCCCTCTTTACCCTCGTAAACCACCCAATCTTTCCCAGAAACAACAAATGCCACAACAAAAAAACAAATTATTCCAAATATGCGTGTTGCTTTCATAATCAAATGAATTCTAAATCCACACCATTTATTTTCAACACTTTCCTTTTTACAATTGCATAAAAGGAAAACCCATTCACTAAAATACATCTCCTGTATTGCTCATCTCTTACCTCAAAAACAATTCCGCCGCCCAGTCCGCATATCTCAAACCAGTCGACGTCAAACGAAAACACCTCTCGTCCCGCATCGCATACCCCAAAGAAACAAGTTGATTCATCTCTTTCTCCCAGCACTCCAGCAAATCAAAACCTGTTCTTTGCAAAAACTCACTATAAGACCAGCCAGCACTCATCCGCAGTCCAAACCCGGCAATCTCACCTGCCCTCGCCAACGGCTCTAACTTATCCAGAACCCCAACCGGACGTTTCCCATCTTCAAGCAATTTGCAATACAAATCCGTATCTGCCACATTAGTTTCCCGAACATTGTTTAAAAAACCAGAAGCAGACGGTCCAACACCAACAAACGGAACACCACGCCAGTAATTCACATTGTGCCTGCAAGCAAACTCAGGAACCGAATACTCATCCACAGGTTTGCCCCGCCCAAAATTAGAAACCTCATACCTATAAAGCCCCACCCCCTCCGCCCTCTCAACAAGCTCATCGTACATGTGAGCAGACAAATCTTCATCCAGTTCATACTCTCCCAGATTCAGCCGACGATAAAACTCAGTATCCTCCTCCGGAGTCAATTCATAACACGAAAGATGTTCACTGTGCAGCCTAAAGGCTTCATCCAGCGTTTTCAACCACAACTCCATCGTCTGCCCCGGAATTCCATATATCAGGTCAATATTGATATTCTCAAACCCGGCTCTCCGTAACAAATTGTAAGTCTCCACTGCCATCCTCTTATCATGAATCCTCCCAAGCCTCGAAAGCAGATTGTCATCAAAAGACTGGACCCCCAGAGAAACTCGATTCACCCCGTAATCAAGCCACAACCGCGCCTTTTCCATCGTCACTGTCGCTGGATTGCACTCAATGGTAAACTCTTCAACACCAATCAATTCAAGACGCTCCAGCGCCTTCAATATAAACTTCCACTGCGACACATTTAACAACGATGGCGTCCCACCACCAAAGAATATAGTCCGCACATCAAGAAAACCCCTCACAATCTCCAGCTCCTTTACCAACGCCGAACAAAACCTTTCTATCTGCTCACCCCGCGGTGGAGCAGAATAAAATGCGCAATACTGACACTTCAACGCGCAAAATGGAATATGAACATATAATGAAGCCGCTTTATTAGAATCAAACATCATCTTCTTACAAAATTAACAGTCTTGTTCATTTATCCAGCCCAGGATATCAAATATTCTACATCAATATCGCTCAACTGCAAATCGCCCAAACCCTGTTGCCGCTAAAAAATTCCTATGATATAATTCTCTAAAATACATAACATTTAAAACCAAAATGACATTCCAAACCGATGTATGCGAATCCTTCAGATGTGATAAAACAGAATATTACAAAATCGTTCTGTATAAATGCATGTACTCTCACGCAATCCCACTCGCAAAAATAATCGAACTAATACGTCCCGGCTTTTTTATAAAAGATTATGAACTTTTAATAAAAATTTCCAATGCAGAATCCCCGGACGAAGTAAATGACATCGTTGAAAACTACTTATACGAAAACCCACCGCGCGGATTCTTGCGCGGTCTATTAAAAATCAGAATCTCCCCGGAAAAACTAACCCGATTCGCGCTAAAAATTATGAAAAAACAGTATGAAATTTAAAAATACCGTTCGCCAACCAAAAACAACTAATAGTATATCCATATCCACAGCAAGAAAAAATAACACTAAAATTGCAAACCTTTGTAAAACGCTATAAAAGTCTATCACCATGTGTAGCAGGTTCTCACAATGTGAAAATCTTAAAACCATACACAAACAATGCAATGTATATGAATGCCACATTGACGAAAAGCCAAGATACAACATCGCCCCCTCTCATCATGCCCAGATTGTTTTAAATGACGGCGCGATAAAATCACTAATGCTTCGATGGGGACTGGTCCCCTCGTGGGCAGTTGACGAAAAAATTGCCAACCATTTAATCAATGCCCGCGCTGAATCCCTGAACGAAAAACCTGCTTTTAAAAACTTATTAAAAAAACAACGATGCCTGATCCCTGCCGACGGCTTTTACGAATGGCAAAAAACAGGGCGCTATAAACAACCCCTCAGATTCCTGATGAAAGACGATTCCCCCTTCGCATTTGCCGGCTTATGGGACAAATGGACCTCCCCGGATGGCTCTACTCTCTACACTTTCACAATAATAACAACCCCACCAAACAACTTGATAAAACCAATTCACAACCGCATGCCAGCAATAATGCCACCCGAAGATTATCTAAAATGGTTAGACCCAGAAATCTCCAGCATCCACCTGTTGAAATCTATATTGAAACCGTTTCCAACTGAAAAAATGCGATACTACAAAGTTTCCCCCATGGTCAACAACCCGAATTACAACTCCCCGGACTGCATAAAACCATCCAACCCACCAGAACAAACAGAACTCCACCTTCCAAACTTCAATTAATTTTCAATACCACTCCCAATAAAACGCCGACAAAAAATGCATCAACAGTTAATCAAACACAAACCCTCATTTAACCTGTTTGGAACGAGCCTTCCTTATTTTCTCCTTGATTAACCTAAATTTCGAATGAGTTCGCAGATTTTTTAAATCCGGGTCCCGTCGAAGCCACCTAAAATTTGAATACCCGAGGTCAATCGCCTTTTCAAGCGCATCAAATGCCTGCAAATAATTGTGCGTCAACGAATAACTGCACGCAAGGTTATAATGCACTATCGGGTCGTTTGGCAACAATCTGGCAAGTCGTTCATCAACCTTAAGCGCCTCTTCGTGACGCCCGAGTCTGGTAAGGTCCTTCGCCAAAAGCTTTAACGCCTCAACGTAATCCGGAGCTCGCCGCACAAGCCCTTCAAGAAAAGCAACCTCAAACTGAAGGTCTTTCCTCCGACCCTTTGACGTCTTGAATGTGCGCATAGTCTGCATATACTAATAACAATTAAGTTTGCACATTCTATCCTCTTGTCAATAAACAGCAACTTCCAAAAATGTCAAGCCATTGATAATGAGTTGATTACACAGTATATTTAAAGATATTTTAATAACCATGCCATAAAAACTCAATCTTGCGAATATAACCAGAATCATTCTCCGTAATAAGAATATTCCCTTCATAATCAACAACAACCGCCCGCACTTCACTAATTCTATATTCATACGGATTATAAAACCACTGACCATCCCCGGCATGCGTATTCGAACGATAACCGTTAAGAAAAAGATGTATATAACCACCCCTGTCAATATACCATATCTGACTCCCCCGATGTGTACACACAAAAAACGAACCATCCGCCAGAAACCAAACACCACGAACCTCATTTAACCCGGTCTCCGTCGCGCGATACCCATCCCCGCCCCCATAAGTCATGCCATTGCCAGCTATCACAACCTGCGTCCTATCAGGTAAAATCTTTACCACCCTGTGCCCACCACGGTCTGTAACCACAAGATTCCCATCCGGAGCAACCACAACATTCCCGAGCTCAATAAAACCACTGGCATAAACCTCCAGCCCATCGTTTCTGCCCCATCTATACACAACACCACCAGAAGCAACATAAATCGTAGACTCATCCTCACTCACCCACAACCCCCTCCCAATTGTTAAATCCGGAATATAACATACTGTCTCCATAATCCCATTTGTAGCAAGCCGCCGCACCTTTAAATTCGCAAGGTCCAGAATATAAATAACCCCGTCCGGTAAAACATAAAGTCCGTTCGGCTCATTAAGCGCAACCTCTCTTGCAACAGAAGGACCATCAGCACCATCCCCGGGCGAATTTATTCCAGCAATCGTATGTATTAATCCATGTTTATCAACCTTCCTTATCGCATGGGCAGATTTATCCGCAATATATACATTCCCGCACCTATCCGCCATTGCAATGTGTGGACGCGAAAGCAACGCATTAACAGCCGGACCACCTTCAAATTCAGCCATCCATTTATTCACATCGTTTCCAGTCCCGCCCGCCCCAGCAATTGTGGTAAGAACACCATAAGATTTAATAAGATTTGTAAAACCTGCAGGCGTCGGCAATATCTCCGCACAACACACGCGATAAAAACAAATCGGCTTCTCATTGCTGATACCAAAGCTTAAGACCGAATCTGTAATATATTTATTGGCAACAGGGCGCCACACACCGTCTATTGAATCTGAACTAAAAAGAACACAAACCCCAAAATCATAAACACCCTGCGAAACCACAAGTTTATTCGACTCAATGCCACATATTTTGATGCTACCCCCGTCCGCTGAACAACACCCGAATTCGCAGCATCCAATAACAATGACAATCCAGCAAATCGTCCTGAAATTTAATACTGATGTCGAAACAAATCTATTCATTCCCATCCTTAAACATATCGCGGAGTTGTTTCTTTAACAATTCCTCGTCAAATTTGAGCATAAGCAACTCCTCCTTATGTTTTTCTATCTCACGGGACAACTTACTTCTATAAATACTTTCCTCCTCTGGCGTGCGATTCCTTACATGTCCATCAACTTCGGATTCAATTCCATCCTCACCCCTATTCAAAAGACTATCATCATGATTAGAATTCATCCATGCATCATAACATTCTGCCAACCATCAAAGCAATTTAAAATCAGACATTGATTAAAAACCCAACTACTCCAAGCAATAAACCGATACCCCACAAAATCGCCGTAGTCGCAGTTTTTGAAACCCCTTTTCTTGCAAGAAGATGCGAAATATGATTGTTGTCCCCCACATAAATCGGATTACCAGCTCTAATGCGCCTTATAACAACCTGAGTAATATCAACAAGCGGCAAACCAAGAATCACCACAGGCGTCAAAACAGCCCACTCATCCGGATGAGCCTTTGAATAAAAGTGCGGCAAAATCCCCAGCACAGCAAGCAAATAACCAGCAAGATGACTCCCTGCATCCCCGAGAAACACTGTAGCCTTTGGATAATTGTAAGGAATAAACCCCAGAAATGCCCCGGCCACCAACCAGCAAAATGAACCAACAAGATACTGCTCGTGATATGCCGCTATCAAACCAAATGACCCTGCTCCAATAACAGTCAACCCGGCGCAAAGCCCGTTCATATTATCAAGAAAATTCATCGCGTTAACTATCGTCAAAATCCAGAAAACTGTTATTACATAACTAAAAAACAAACTCTCTACAAACATCGTTATCCTGACACCTGAAAGAGCAGTGGCAAACGCAACCAACAACTGCCCCCCAAATTTAACCATAGGCTTCAACTCATGCTTATCGTCGAGCCACCCTAAAACAAGAATCCCAACCGCGCCGCCGCAAATTGCCGTCAACTGGTCAAACCTCTTTCCGAATCCATACTGAAACCTTTCGGAAATTTGAGCCTCCGGAAATTCAAAAAACAGAACAACAAATGCCGCAAGAAGCGGAAT
>JAOADO010000014.1:0-5552 GCA_026417275.1 Verrucomicrobiia bacterium | reverse complement strand
CCGCCGTTGCCACCGCACCAGCAAACAAAGCAATAAAATATACCAACCACCACACGCTCATCGTTAAAAATTTCCCCTAACGCTTGAGAAAAGTAAATCAATAAAAACAAACGTTATAAGGTTGGTATACCCGGGAGCAATAAAAAAACACCAGATGGATTACCTGATTGGCTCCCCCGGCAACGGCGGCATGGCTCCGGACTCAATCTCCTTCTGATGCTTTATGCGCAACGCCTCGTGCAAAATAACCGCCTCCTCCCACGTTGATGGCGGATTCTCAGGCGGCCAATTCGGCTGAACCTTTGACTGCGTTGAAGAACCTCCCATTTTCAAAGTCACACCCTGTCCCGATGACGTCGCCACCGTCACCGCAGAGTTCGCCGTCGGAACGCCTGAAAGCCCGGAAATCGAAGTCTGTCCGCCCCCTGTCGTTTCAGAACGTATCTGACGCGTCGGAAGCGAACCCTCACCAACAGAAGCAACAGAACCAGAACTTACACTCTGTCCTCCAAAAACCGTCGGGGAAGAAGGCGCTATCCCAGTTGTAGTCGGCGCTCCAGGCAAAGCCGCTCCAGGCAAGGACGGCACAGGAGGCACCCCCCCTGGAACAGCCGGAACCCCAGGCGCCCCAACAGGAGACGTCGGCGGCTTAATCCCATCCTTCTCAAAAGTCAATACAGACTCCTTATCGCCAATCTTGACCTTTACCGAACCTTCCCCCTCATTAATCGTGAGCACCTCGATTTGCCCATCTCGATCCCCCTCACCGAGCATTTTTGACTCAGGTTGCTTCCCCTGTTCCTGTATCAATAAAAAGACGCGTTTATTAGAAAGCAACGTCGTTATACCTGTCAAATTAACCTTCACACTCGGCGGCGGCTCTGGCGGTGGCTTCGGCGGCTCAGGTTCGCGAAGATTAAACGCGTTTCTGCGAATAATGGCGCCATAGCGGTCCTGTTCCGAAACCGCGTAAACCAAAACTGTAGCATAGAACAACAAAATTCCTGCCACAACCAGGCGCCATTGTTCCACTTTCATCAATTTTTATTATACCCTACTTATAATTATAAACCAAGATTTATGTTTTGTTTCACCCCTCTAATAAAGAAGACATTATCGAAAAAACAAGAAAAATCCCTCTCCTTGCATCAAACCCTATTGGGGAACAGCAATAGTATTGGTTCGCAACTGGTCTGTCACAGCCCACATGTTTATCGGCACAACAGAACGCCATGCCCTGAGATACCTTACGCTTCCATCAACAAAAGCAAAGTTGGACCCCCCTCCGCCAGAACCCGATTTCCCTCCATGACGACTTTGTTCAATTTCTTCAAGGTCATTGCCGCTTCCCTGCGCAAAATCCATATAAATGTGCGTAGACGTGGATTCTTTTTCGCCAAAAACGATCGTCTCCGAAGGATACCTGACCACAGATTCAGGCATCGAAATATTTGTCCTGGAAGAAATATAAAGCTGAAACTCTGCCGGCGTCAGGATTGACTGAAAATAATCGTTCCAGGCATTAATAAGATAACTGTAAGGAGAATTATCTATCGGATAAGCCGGGTCGCTCCTGAATCTCACTGGCTCAGGCACATCGCTCGGACAATGAAGAAGCCTTACATCCTGATAATAAACATGAAGCTTTGTCATCCAGGCAGGATTTAATGTTCGTGGATGGCACCGTCCATCGTTATCATCCACATACAACCTGTGCGCAAGCCCAAGTTGCTTCAAATTGTTGAGACATGATATCCTCCGTCCGGCTTCCTTTGCACGCGCCAGCGCCGGAAGCAACATACCAGCCAGAATCGCTATAATCGCAATTACTACAAGAAGCTCGATTAATGTAAACCCTGACCTTTTTTTGCTCGAAAAAAGCAACTCATTTAAAATCTTTTCTCTAAATGCGGTCACAATGTATTAGATAACCTAAACTATCAGAATATTCAATACCTAACGGAAAAACTATTCACTCGAAGCCGGAAACGCCCTCCCTTCCGTCTTCCACCGCCTTAACAACTCTATAACCTCCTGATGCGATTTGCTTATCGGCACAGTTTCCTCCAACGCGGCAATAATATCCTCCTGCTCAATCTCACGGTTATTCTCCGCAAATGCGGTAAACTGCGCCTCGCGAACAACCCGTTCAATCTCCCTGCCAACCATGCCTCTGCTTTTCTCCACAATCTCATCCATTCTAAATTGCCTATCCGGAAAAGCAATCCCCGCATTTTTTAAATGAATCTTAAAAATTTCACGCCGCTCGACATCGTTTGGCAAATCAAGGAAAAATATGCGGTCAAATCTACTCATCAATTCTACAGGAATTGCGGCAACATCGTTCGCCGTCGCAACCACAAAAACAGGACTCTGATGCTCCTGCATCCACGTTAAAAACGTGCCAAAAATTCGGGTCGGCGCTCCCGTGTTAAAACCACCAGCCGCTACACCGGCAAACGCCTTCTCAAGTTCATCTATCCAGAGAATGCATGGACTCGCCGTCTCCGCAAGCATAATGGCTTTGCGCATGTTCTGCTCACTTTCCCCGAGCAACGAACCAAAAAGCGTCCCAACGTCCAGCCTCAAAAGCGGCAACTTCCACAAACCAGACAACATCTTTGCAGAAAGACTCTTCCCTGTCCCGGGAATACCAATAAGCGCAATCCCTCGCGGAAACGGCAAACCAGCCTTCCGAGCATCAGATAAAAACGCCGTCTCACGCTTCCTCAACCACGCCTTCAAAAGGTCGAGCCCCCCAACATCTGATTCATTTTCATGCGCAGACCAGAATTCAAGAGCCCCACTCTCCCGTATTATCTGCTTTTTTGCCCACGTAATCAGTTCAATAGCACGTTCATCAAAACACTCATACGTCGCCCAGACACGACAAAAAGCAAGCCTCGCCTGCGCGGTTGTCAAACCAAGCGCAGACTGTATCAATTTATCCTTCAACTCTTTTTTAGGCAGCTTCGCAGAATCTATTCGCGCAGTAACCTCATCAAAAAGCCGCTCAAGTTCCTGTTGGTCAGGCAATGGAACACTTAACACCACCACATCGTCCTTCAATTCCCGCGGAAGGTCCTGCTCAGAACCCAATGGCGGAGTTAAAAAAATCAAATACTGACAATTAGCACGCAACTTTGGCGACATATTCCGCAACTTCCTGGAAATATAAGCACGGCGATTCATCCAACAGTGATGAAAATCCTTCAATATAAGAATGTGACTGCGCGGCATCTTTTCACACACATGATGAAGAATAGTGTCTGTGGTGCAATCCTTCAGTGGAAAAGGTTCGGCACCTTCTCTATAAATTCTAAATCCATCGGCAATATCCCAACTTACAATCCCAAGGTCCTGCGCACCTTCAATCTCCGCAAGGTCGCGAATCACACGCTCCTCTTCATACGTTATTAAATGAATCAGCGGCGCCTGTGCCGCCATCAAAGCCTTCAGTTCGTGCTTAAAACTCATAGAAATTACCCGAAATCCTTCCTAAAAAATATTCAAAATCAAGAACTCTTACAATTAAAATAAAAAACAATATCACACCATCGATTATCAAATACCCCCCAGACCACCCCATCACCAACACTTAAAAATATCATTTTATATTTCGGACATCCCGCTATATCTTTCTTTTACATGGAAGCGCGCTGGGAACACTTTGAACATAAAGGCGACATCGGCATACGAGGATACGGGAAAACGCCAGAAGAAGCCTTCAAAATGGCGGCTCTCGCCATGACCGCAGTCATCACAGACCCAACATGGATAACACCAGAAAAAACAGTAACAATTTCTTCTTCCGCCGAAGATTTAGAAATTCTATTCTTAGAATTCCTAAACACTATCCTCTTCGAAATGGACACGCAAAAAACATTGTTCGGAAAATTCGATGTGAAAATTGAAGGAACCAACTTAAAAGCAACATGCTACGGCGAAAAAATAAACACAAAAAAACACCAGCCAGCAGTCGAAGTAAAAGCCGCCACACTCTGCGAACTCAAAGTAGAACAACAACCAGACTCCTCATGGATTGCTCAATGTGTCCTGGATGTATAAGCAAGAATCCATTTCCCTTACCATTAAATCCACCACAACAACCCTAAAGAGACTGGCAGAACTACTTTTGCTTCTCCTTAAAAATCAACGACGCGGAATTAACGCAATATCTTTTGCCAGTCGGCGGCGGACCATCATCAAAAACATGCCCGAGATGCGCATCACAACGAACACAGAGAACCTCCACCCTCCGCATCCCATGACTTAAATCAAGACGAGTTTCTATATTCTCCTGCACAAACGGTCTAAAAAAACTGGGCCAACCGGTACCAGAATCAAACTTTGCGGAAGATTCAAACAGCGGCAAACCACAGCAAACACAAAGATAAACTCCATCCTTCTTATTATCGTAAAACACTCCACAAAATGGCCTCTCTGTGCCGCTGGCGCGGGCTATTTTAAACTGCTCATCCGTAAGCAACCTCCGCCATTCCTCATCAGATTTAACAACCTTCTCGGTCTTTATTGGCTCTGTGGGTTTACCGTCCTTATTCAAAAGTCTCACGGTGACGACCGAAAACCTATTCCCGCCCACATCTGCACCATTCTTATTGGAATTGTCTGAATCTGCCATCAAAACAAATATAAACAAAATCGCCGCAACAACAACCGCGCACATCAAATATTTTCCCACCACGCCCATTTAAGCGCCAATCTCCTTTTTAATCGCCAAAGAAATTTGCTCAGACCATTTGTTAAGAACATCTATATTGTCCCCTTCGAGCAAAAGCCGAGCTTTAGGTTCAGTGCCAGAATACCTCAACAAAATCCTTCCTCCGCGCGGTTTGAGCTCCCTTTCAGCCTTTTGCACAAGCTCCATCACACCTTCGAGCTCCTCAAACGGACGCTTTTCAACCACTCTAATATTGATCACAACCTGCGGAAAACGAGTCCAACATTTTGCTAATTCAGAAAGCGGTTTTTGAGCAGTCTTCATTATAGTTAAAATTTGAAGAGCTGCCACCAACCCATCACCGGTTGTAACATGGTCCCTGAAAATGATATGCCCGCTTTGCTCACCACCAAGATTGAAATTATTCGTTCGCATGGTATCAATAACATGCTTATCGCCAACCTGCGTCCGTACAACATTCCCACCCGCCTGCTTAATCGCCATATCCAACCCAGCATTGCTCATCACTGTGGCAATCAATGTATTCTCACGAAGCACCCCCTTTGCCATCATATCCAGCGCCGCAATTGCCATAATATCATCCCCATCCACAAGATTCCCATGCTCATCGCATAAAAGAACGCGGTCTGCATCCCCATCATGAGCAATTCCAATATCCGCCTTGTGCTCAAGGACCTTTTTACAAAGAAACTCCGGATACATCGAACCGCATTCCTTATTTATATTCGTACCATCGGGCTGATTCCCATACACAAATATTTCAGCACCAAGTTCCCGCAATGTGCATGGAGTAGACTTATATGCCGCGCCGTTTGCGCAATCCACCACCACACGCATCCCATCCAGGGTC
>JAOADO010000013.1 GCA_026417275.1 Verrucomicrobiia bacterium | reverse complement strand
ACCGGGTTGTTTATAGGATTTTTCTGGGCTGGGTGGTCAAGGGATAAAAAGGCGTGGCACGATTACATAGCCGGAACAATTGTAGTGAAAAATCCTGCTAAAATCTTCTAATTTTTAGAAACGTTCAGGTAGTCCTTCTTGCGTCACGAGGAGTAAGACTAAGGTGTGGTAGATAATCTTTGCCTCCCAAAAAGTGGGAGGCAATCTACTTGTAAATAAGCGGATAACTTTTAAATTTACACCTGTGGGAGGCAATGCCATAATTGTCTTATGAACACAGAATTACGATTATCCCGCCGTTCGTTTTTAAAGAAGGCAAGCGCTGTTATTGCTTTGCCGCTGTTTGCCCGAAATTTGTTGTCAGCCCAGGCTTCGAAGACAATTTATCATGCCGGTGTTGGTGCGGGGGGGATGGGTGCTGCAGACCTTGAAACAATTACGCGCCACGATTTTGTTAAACTTGTTGCTGTTGCGGATGTTGATACCAATAACGTAAAACGGTGGAAGGAGCAGTATCCTGAGGTCAAGGTTTATCAGGATTGGCGGAAAATGCTCGAAGAAGTGAAAGACATAGACACGGTGAGTGTTTCAACACCAGACCACATGCATGGACCTGTGGCAATGTCTGCGATGCAACTTGGCAAACATGTTTATGTGCAAAAACCGCTCACACACGATATTTATGAAACCCGCAGGCTGACGGAAGTTGCTCGGGAAAAGAAACTTGTTACCCAGATGGGTATTCAGATTCATTCTACGCTTGAATATCGTCTTGCTGTGAAACTTATTCAGGATGGCGTGATTGGCAAGATAAAAGAGGTGCATTCGTGGAGCGGTAAAAAATGGGGAGACATGGATGCGCTTCCTGAGCGTTCCGACCCTGTGCCGGCAAATTTTGACTGGGATTTGTGGCTCGGCGTTTGTGAATCCCGTCCATTCATAGGTAATGGTTATTACCATCCATCGAGCTGGCGCAAACGGCTTGATTTTGGCACCGGCACGTTTGGCGATATGGGATGTCACATATTTGACCCGGTGTTTAAAGCGCTTGAACTTTCTGCTCCATTAAGTGTGCGTTCGGAAGGTCCAGCGCCAAACAAGTGGAACTGGGCGATAAATGCTGTTATTCATTACATTTTCCCCGGAACACAGTTTACGGATGGAAAGACAATCAACATTACCTGGTATGACGGCGATGAAAAGCCCAATAAAGATGTTCAGGCGCTCGTTGGACCAAATCCTATACCAGGACAGGGCTCAATTTTCATTGGAACAAAAGGTGTGATGCTTCTGCCACATATTGCCAGACCGATTTTATTCCCGCAGGAGCAGTTTAAAGACTTCCAACCACCAAAGGTTGAAACGGCGAATCATTACACCCAATTTCTCGAGGCGGCGCGCGGAAACGGCGCAACATGGACGAAGTTTGATTATTCAGGACCATTGACGGAATCTGTTTTGCTTGGAAGTGTGGCTACACGGTTTCCGAAAACAACACTTGAATGGGACGCTAAATCTTTGCGGTTTAAGAACCTTGAAGAGGCGAACCAATATGTGCGACGTAGGTACCGCAAAGGTTGGGAAATTAAAGGGTTGTCTTAATAAGGTGTGTTTTAATTGAACTGGCGGATGTGTGTTGATGGTTTCAAAAAGTTGGCAATAAATAATTGTTTGTATATATTAATCGCAATCTCAGCGGTTTTTGTTTTTATTCCTTTTAATCTTCTTGGCTTGAGCGCGTCCGATTATGCTGTTCTTGCGTGGGCAGAGGTAAGCTCCAATCCACCTTCGATAACCATAAAATGGAACACTGACTCGCGCGCAATAAACTATACTCTCTATAAGAAAAGTCTTGATGAAATGCGGTGGGCAAATCTGGCGAATTTAGCGCCGGATGTTGTTTCGTTTACAGACACAAACGTAGCAACAGGTCAGTTTTATGAATATAAAATAGTTCGCGAAGGAGTTGAAAACACAACGCAGTTCCGTGGTATTTCATACATTGTTAGCGGAATTGAAGTTCTCCCTGTGGAGTCCCGTGGTGGTGTGATTCTTTTTGTGGAAAATTCGCTCACGAGCGCAATTTCGAATGAGATTTTTAGATTGCAACTTGACCTTGTTGGAGATGGGTGGAGCGTTATCCGTCATGATATCCCGCAGTCGATGTTGCCTCGGGATGTCAAAGCAGTAATCACAAACGACTATTTTAATTCGTCGATCCCTGTCAAAGCCGTATTTCTGCTGGGGAGAATTCCTGTTCCATATTCTGGGATGATAGCGCCGGATGGACATTCTGACCATGTTGGTGCCTGGCCTGCTGATGTTTATTATGGAGACATTGATGGCAACTGGACTGACAATTCGGTTAATTACACTAATTCTTCAAATTCGCGTCTTACAAACATTCCCGGCGATGGAAAGTTTGACCAGAGCCAGTTGCCGTCGGACGTCGAACTCTGGGTTGGCAGGGTTGACCTTTCCAACATGCCAGCCTTTGGGTTAAGCGAGGTTGAGCTGATTCGCAAATACCTCTGGAAGAATCATAACTATAGATTTAACTATTTCCGTTTCCAGAAAAAAGGGGTGATAGACGACAACTTTGGCGAGTTTGGCAGTGAGGCGTTTGCCGCAAGCGCCTGGCGCGACTTTACCGCATTTTTTGGAAGGGCAAATGTAATGAGCGGAGATTATTTTGGGACTCTGACAAAAGGTGCGTATCTCTGGAGTTATGGTTGCGGTGCCGGAAGTTACACCTCAGCAAGCGGCGTTGGCAACACAGACCAGTTTTCTACAAATGCCGTCTACACCGTTTTTACAATGTTGTTTGGGTCTTATCATGGCGATTGGGATTCACAGAACAATTTTATGCGTGCGGCTTTGTGTTATCCGTCTTATGGGTTGACCTGCGCGTGGTCCGGGAGACCACACTGGCATTCTCATCATGTGGCGATGGGTTTCCCCATCGGTTACAGCGCATGGATTTCTCAAAACAACTCACAGTCCAGATACGAAGACTCCTCTTATTATAAGCGAAATATTCACATTGCACTTATGGGCGATCCCACTTTGCGAATGCACGTTGTTGAACCGCCCTCAAATTTCCGCGTGCTAAAAGTAAACGATAATTCTGTTTTATTAACGTGGAATCCACCAAACGATGCAGTTGCGGGTTATATCGTCTGTGGCGCAAATGAATTGTTCGGCACATACAATCGACTTCACGATGGTTTAATTACCGAGACTAACTTTTTGTTCAACTCCAGTGTTTACAGCTATTTCATGGTCAGAGCGGTGAAGTTAGAAAACTCGGCAAGCGGTTCGTATTACAATCTCAGCCAGGGAGTGTTTCAGAGTTCGCCTCCGGGCTCTCCTTTAAAATCTATGATTTCAATTTCAGAGCCATATACGGATTCAATCTATTCTGCCGGTTCAAAAATAAAAATTTCTGCGGATGTCATTGACCCGGCGCGGTTGATATCAAAGGTGATATTTTACAATGGAGAATATAAACTTGGTGAGGCTACTGCGCCGCCGTATGAAATCACATGGCAGAATGTTCCAGCGGGCACTTTTACTATAACAGCGCAAGGGCAGCAGTCGGATTCAAATATTGCGAGGTCTTCCTCTGTTGTGATTACCGTGTATAAACTGCTTATTGAGAAAACGTCTGTCTGGAAATATCTGGATGATGGCTCAGACGCAGGCGCGGCATGGCGTGGTTTTGATTTTGACGATTCAAACTGGAAAAGCGGTCAGGCTGAACTTGGCTACAGTAATGCGCCAGTGACGGTGGTTGACTTCGGAGACGACCCGTCAAACAAATTCATTACAACCTATTTCAGGAAATTTTTTATTGTGGATGATGTCCAATCTTTTACCAATCTTGTGCTTGGCATAAAACGCGATGACGGTGCTGTTGTTTATATTAACGGATGCGAGGTTCTGCGAGACAACATGCCTTCTGGCGCTGTGGATTACAAAACGCTTGCCTCTGCGGCAGTCAGCGGCAGTGATGAATCGAGGTTCTTTGTTTATAACATCTCGCCGCAATTTCTCCAGAATGGAACGAATATAATCGCGGTTGAAGTTCATCAGAATTCGCCTTCCAGTTCAGACTTGAGTTTTGACCTTTATCTCTACGCACAAGCGCAAAATCCTCTCCTAAGATTTTCAATTTCAAAAACCGAGGTGGATTTAATTCGAATCTTTTATCCCAATTTGTCTCCATTAATAAAAATACAATCAATACAATCAGTTTCTTCAGGTCAGTGGCTTCCATATCAGGCATCTGTATTGCAAGCAGATGGAATTAACACATTCTACTTTTTCCCATTCGAAGAGCCGTGTTTCTTTAGATTGATAATCGAGTAACAAACGCAAAATCTAAGTTAAAAATATTTTACGAATTTTTCGAATAAAGGCGTTCAATTTTTGAGAGGTCAGGGACTATTTTTTGTTTTTATTTTAAATGTATGAGCAAGGAATGCCAGTTTATCCGATGATTCTTCAATAAGTAGCGCCGTCGGCTTGCCGGCGCCGTGTCCTGCGCGGGTTTCAATCCTTATAAGAATTGGTGCATTACCAGCCTGAGCGGCTTGCAGTGCGGCGGCATATTTGAAACTATGAGCAGGAACAACGCGGTCGTCATGGTCTGCCGTAGTGATTAGCGTTGCTGGATATTTTGTGCCTGGCTTGATGTTGTGATAGGGACTGTACGCATAAATCGCTTTGAATTCCTCTGGGTTTTCAGGTGAGCCATAATCAGAAACCCACGCCCAACCAATGGTGAATTTATGAAATCTGAGCATATCCATTACTCCGACGGCAGGCAATGCCGCTCCAAATAAATCTGGTCTCTGATTCAACACAGCACCGACAAGCAAACCGCCATTGCTTCCGCCGGCAATCGCTAACCGTTTTGGATTTGTATACTTATTAGCGACCAGGTATTCTGCCGCCGCTATGAAGTCGTCGAAAACATTTTGTTTTTTAAATTTTGTTCCTGCCTCGTGCCATTCTTCTCCGTACTCTCCGCCTCCGCGAATGTTTGCAACCGCATAAACTCCACCCATCTCGAGCCAGACAAGATTGGGAACAGAGAACGCGGGGGTTATGGAAATATTAAATCCGCCGTAACCATAGAGGAGCGTCGGATTTTTTCCGTTCAATTTTATGCCTTTTTTAAAAGTTATGAACATTGGAACTCGAGTTCCGTCTTTGCTCGTGTAGAAAATCTGTTTGGTCTCGTAGTCATCGGGATTAAATAAAACTTTCGGCTTTTTAAACAGAGAGACCTGGCGAGTGGCAACCTCCAGTTTATAAATTGTTCCCGGGACGGTAAAACTGGTGAACATAAAAAATGTTTCCTGGTCTTCTTTTTTGCCAGAAAATCCAGATACACTCCCGATGCCCGGCAATTCGACTTCGTATTCAAATTTTCCTTCAAGTGTAAAAACCTTGACCTGGCTATGCGCGTCTTTTAGATAAGTTACAATAAAACGATTGCCGACAACGCTAACTCCTGTCAACGTTTCAGAAGCCTGCGGGATAATCTCGCGCCAGTTTTCACGTTGTGGTCTGGTAATGTCAATCGCAATGACGCGTCCGCGGGGTGCGTTCAAGTCTGTTCTGAACCAGAAGACGTTGCCGTCGTTTTCAATAAAATCGTATGCGGCGTCAAAATCTGTCAAAAGCGGTTGAACCTGTGCGTTTTGGTCTTTCAAATCAAGGTAAAAAATTCGGCGCTTCGGACTTGTGCCCTGAGATGAAGAAATAATTAAAAACCTTCCATCGCTGGTTGTTTCTGGATAAAAATTCCATTCCTTCTGGTCCGGGCGATGATAAACAAGTTTGTCTTCTTCCTGAGATGTTCCGAGTTTGTGATAATAAAGTTTATGATAATAATTTACCTGTGTTAGCTTTGCATTCGCATCGGGTTTATCGAATCTGCTGTAAAAGAATCCTTTGCCGTCAATTGTCCATGCCGCGGAAGAAAACTTGACCCACTCGATTTTATCCGGCATGTCTTCGCCTGTTTCGACATTCCGAATGCGCCACTCCTGCCAGTCTGACCCTCCTGTAGCGATGCCGTATGCGGCTAATTTTCCATTTTCTGCGATTGAAAGTCCGCTCAATGCTACGCGCCCATCTTTAGAGAAAAGATTCGGGTCAATCAATACACGTGGAGAGCCGTCCAATTTATCAACCGTGTAAATTACGTTCTGATTCTGCAAACCATCGTTTCTTGAATAAAAATAGCGTCCACCTTTTTTATAAGGAACACCGAACCGTTCATAATTCCACAGGTCGGTCATCCTCTGCTTGATAATCTCGCGTTGTGGAATATTTGTTAGAAAACCGAAGGTAATTTTATTCTGCTCGTCAATCCAGTGTTTTACCTTTGGCGATTGAGAATCCTCAAGCCACCGATAAGGGTCTGCTACTGCCACGCCATGATAATAATCCACATGATTCGTCCTTTCCGTCTGTGGATACTTCATCATATATTTTGCCCTTGAGCAGGAAATAAGGAATAATGACATCGAAACCATGAGAGTGAACAAAAAAGTCCCTTTGACAATAATGTTTGAAAGAATTGTGCGTCTCTTCATAACAGCGGCCCTTTTTCTGTTAAGGTGTTAATTCACCAGTTTGTACCAATTATCCCGCTGGTGGGGTTCGTAGCCCATTTCGGCGATTAATCGGTGCATGTCTTTGACCTGCATTCTATAGCATGCGCCTGCCTGTCGAACAACATTTTCTTCAATCATTATGCTTCCGAGGTCGTTGGCGCCGTATTTAAGGGCGACTTGTCCAATCTGCGGTCCCTGGGTAACCCACGACGCTTGAATATTTTCGAAATTGTCCAGGTAAATCCGCGCAAGCGCCTGTGTTTTTAAATAATCATAAGAGCCAAGGGGCGGCAGTTTCAGATGCGTGTTTTCTGGCTGAAACGTCCAGCATATAAATGCGGTAAAACCCCCTGTCTTATCTTGCTGAACACGCAGACGGTCAAGGTGTTCAATCCGTTCTTCGATTGTTTCGACGTGTCCGAACATCATTGTGGCGCTTGTTTTAAGCCCGAGCCGATGCGCTGTATCCATTACCGAAATCCATTCATCGGCTGTGGCTTTTAACGGAGAGATTTTCTTTCTGACCCGTTCAACGAGAATTTCTGCCCCCCCGCCGGGAATCGAGCCCAGACCCGCTTTGACGAAGTCTTTTAATATTTCTTC
Source organism: Verrucomicrobiia bacterium (assembly GCA_026417275.1). The sequence continues at coordinate 24,860 of JAOADO010000013.1, read as the reverse complement.
CAGCGGTTTGTTGTAAATTTTTTGAAAATGAATAAACTCGCTCGGGCTGAAGCCGTGAATATTAATTTGCGGAAATTTGGATTTTATGTGGCTTAAAAGGTCCAGATACCACTGGTAAGGCAGGTTCGGGTGATGCCCGCCCTGCAACAAAATCTGTGTGCCGTTGAGTTCTATTGTTTCTTCAATCTTTTTATCTATTTCGGAAAAACTGATGACGTAGGCGTCTGCGGCTTTCTCACTTCTCCAGAATGCACAGAATTTGCAGTAGACGTTACATATGTTGGAGTAATTTATATTGCGGTCTATGATGTAAGTAACAATGTTGTTGCCGCGTCCCTCATAAGCCTTTGCCTTTGCAAGGTTTCGTCGCCTATCGGCGAGTGCGCCAAGTTCGGCAAGTGGAACATCATACAGCAGACGGGCTTCGTCCCGGGAGATCCTTTTCCCGTCCCAAACATTTTGTTTAATCTCGTCAATATCCAGCGCCGAATTCATTAAATTAATTTAATATGAAAACAAATTTGAGCAAGGAACTGAACATATAGAATGTCATTTAATTAAGGTCTGGAGAATCTTTGTCCGATTGCAAATGGTGGTAAGTGGTGCAATTCGAGCTCCGTGGAGTATGATTTTCCCAGGCCGAAGGTGAGTTTATTTTATAACTTTTTTTGAGAGTATCACTTAAGGTTGGATAACACTCTGGTTCTGGCGCCAGAGTTCAGTAACAGCCCACAGGTTTTTGGGATACAACATTTTACCTGATTTCAGGTAACGAACACTGCCATCCACGAAAGCAAAATTTGAACCGCCGCCGCCAGTTCTTCCGGTTTTTCCCATATGGCGGCTTTCTTCGACTTCTGTGAAGTCGTTGCCCTGGGCAGTCTCAAGAAAGTCCTGGAAAAAGTGCATTGACGAGGTTTCTTTTTCTCCAAACAGGATAGTTTCTGTTGGGTATTTTACTGCAAGTTCTGGCATGCCGTTTGTTTCAGCCAATCTTGTGATTTCAGAAAAATTCGCAGCTTTAAGTTCGACCTGATAGTAATCGTTCCAGCCGTTGATTATGTAACTTCGCGGTGCGCGTTCTTCTGGTATGGAGCTACCCTTGTTGGTGTTTGGGTCCAGTCCATCGCTGGGACAAACCAGTATCTTTAAATCTCTGTATCCTTCTCGCAATATGGCGGGCCAGGCGCCCGGGGCGCGTCCAATTATTCTGCGGGGGAATCGTCCTTCGTTATCGTCCACATACATTTTTGCGGAAAGGGCGAGTTGTCGGATGTTGTTAGCGCAGGAGATTTTTTTTCCGGATTCTTTTGCTTTGGCAAGGGCTGGCAAGAGCATGCTTGCAAGTATTGCTATGATAGCGATTACCACAAGGAGTTCTATTAATGTAAAGCCGGTTGCAAGCGCCGTAGAGGTGTTGTTTTTGTTAACAGTTTTCATAATGTAATTGTGGTTTTGTTGTAAGCGTCTAAAGATTAGACACATTCATCAACGGACATATTCAATCCGTTGTGGCATCTTCAGTTCTCTTGTTCCACTACTTATTAGACACTAAAATTTGGCAAGATGTTTCAATAATTCGGATTTTGTCTTAAATCAGCAGAATATGGTGTCGAACGTCAATTTTTCTTTAGTCTGTAGAACCTGGATGGTATTTGCTGGGTTGGTTGTATTTCGATGAAGCAGTGGGTTTCGTTGGACTGAATGTCTGTGGATATTGGTGTCCAACCTCCGCTTAAATTGTCTGTGAATTCTGGGATGAATCCAGATTGCAATTGCCAGCGCAGGGTCAATTTGTTTTGTGACTTAACCAGTTCTACCGCAATTGGTTGGTATGGAGACAGGTATTGCGGTTGCCAGTAAGAGCCCGGTATTGGCGGCAGTCCAAGTAGCATGAGCGCAATGTTCGCGGTGTCGCCGTTTCGGAGCGGCTGGGAAACGCCAGCGTCTTGGACAACACGGTTTGTGCCCGGGTCGAACCTGTTTGAGAAGTATTGGTATAAGTCTGTGCCTGGCAAAAATCCTGGTCCTTTGACAAAGATTGGAACGGTGTAGTTATAGAGTTTATCTGGTTGGAAATGTTCTGCTTTTGTCCCCGGGTCTCCACCGCCTCCATGGTCAGCGGTAAGGACAATTGCCGTGTTGTTGGACAAGAGTGCACTCTTATCAATAGTGTCAAATATTTGCCCGAGCCACCCGTCAATTGTGACCAAAGTGTTGCTCCATTGAGTGGAAAACCAGCCTGAACTGTGACCAACGGTGTCCGTTTCAACAAAATGGAAAAATACGTAGTTCGGTGGATTTGTTGCAAGAATGTTTGTCATGTAAGTAAGAAGCGATGGGGTTGTTGAGGCAATTAGCGCGTGGTCGTATTTTTGTTTTCCATTGTCTTCGCCGATTGCGTCTGCTGCTCCGTTCTGGGCATTGTAACTGTCTATACACATGGAAATTTTTGTTTTGCCAAGAAAGACTGCGACCTTTAATCCGCGGTCATGAGCGACGTCCATAAAACTTGCCTTGTAAAACGCGGGCGAAGCGCTGTGAATTGTCCCTGAAGCGCTTGCACCATAGCCATGATTAACGTTTGTGGAAACGCCGGAGGGCTGGTTCACAGGACGGGCCGTAAATATTGTGATATGATTTTGAATTGTCTCGGAATAATCGTAGTCGCACCGCGCGTTGTATGTGCAGGCGCTTTCCCGTTGCAATCTTTTAAAATTTGGAAAGGCGGCGGCGTTTGTTTCAAGGAATCCCTTTATACAATAACCGCTCAGACCGTCAACAGTGAAGTGAATTACATGGGAAACGGCAGCATTTGAGGAGAAAAGTCCCAGATAAACGCCCGCAAAAATCAGTATAGCCTTCTTTAGCATAAGGTTGTGCGGTCTTTTAGCAGAGAATGCAGGTGTTGGTCAAGCGCAAAGCACCGCTATTCGCCGATGATTTTCACAAGCACGCGTTTTCTGCGGCGACCGTCGAATTCGCCATAGAAAATTTGCTCCCATGGTCCAAGGTCAAGTTTGCCGTTTGTAATTGCTACGACTACTTCTCTGCCCATGATTTGTCGTTTTATGTGCGCGTCTGCGTTGTCTTCGCCTGTGCGGTTGTGACGGTATTTTGACACAGGCTCGTGGGGCGCAAGGTCTTCCAGAAATTCATCGAAGTCTTCAATCAACCCCTGTTCGTCGTCGTTAATGAACACGCTTGCTGTTATATGCATTGCGTTTACAAGACAGAGACCCTCCTTAACCCCGCTCTTGCGTACAAGGTCCTCTATGGTATCGGTGATGTTGATGTAATCCCTTCTATTCGGCGTATTGAACCAGAGGTGTTCAGTCAAACTTTTCATGTAATAGATTTAAAAGCGAAGGCAAACGCTATTACAAGAACAATCGAATACTTATGAGTGGTTTTCTATTTTTCCTAAAACAGAAAACCCTGTTTATCCTGAGAGGATGACTTTAAACCGAGTTTTTTACGGCATAATTCGGTGGCTACGCGCCCCTGTGGTGTTCGTTTTAAATAGCCTTCCATTATAAGGTATGGTTCATAGACTTCTTCGATAGTGTCTGGCTCTTCGCCAACAGCCACGGCGAGCGAATTTATTCCAACCGGACCGCCGCCGAATTTGATAAGAATGGTTTCAAGTATTCGTTTATCCATTTCGTCGAGTCCGTCCTTATCAATTTCAAGCATTGCAAGGGCTTTGTCCGCAATCTCTGCAGTAACTGTTCCATCACCTTTAACCTGAGCATAGTCGCGGACGCGGCGCAAAAGATTGTTTGCAATTCTCGGCGTTCCGCGGCTCCGATGCGCAATTTCTGCGGCTCCGCCGGGTTCAATGCTGACTCCGAGAATTCGTGCAGAGCGGATGACAATGTGTGTTAATTCTTCCGATGTATAGTAGTCGAGTCTTTCGCGGATTCCGAATCTGGTAAGCAGTGGAGCTGTGAGCAAACCGCTTCGTGTGGTCGCGCCAATAAGTGTAAATCTTGGCAGGTTAAGCCGAACGCTCCTCGCGTTTGGTCCCTGGTCAATAATGATATCCAGTTTGTAATCTTCCATTGCCGGATATAGATATTCTTCGATTGTTTTCTGAAGGCGATGAATTTCGTCTATAAAGAGAACATCGTTTTCTTCCAGGTTTGTAAGAAGTCCGGCAAGGTCGCCAGCTTTTTCAATTGTAGGACCGCTTGTGCATTTGATGTTCGAGCCCATTGCTTTTGCGATAATATGGGCAATGGTGGTTTTTCCCAGACCTGGCGGCCCGCTCAACAAAATATGGTCTAATGCTTCTCCGCGTTGACGCGCCGCCTGTACAGCAATTTCCAGTCTTTCCTTAACTTTTTTTTGTCCTGTGAATTCAGAGAATAACACAGGACGCAACGTTAATTCCAACGCCGCGTCTGGTTTCGCCAGGACATCATTTATAAACCTTTGCGCCATTAGTTATATTACATCTTTCTGGGGAAGATATCTAACCGATCGACTGAAAGATTCTACATGAGTAGAACCTTCCCGCTGTCTTTCGGTCGAGCTCATGTCCGACCTTCCCGCTGCTTATAAAACCTTGCTTTAATTATACTGATTCAGCAAGGTTTAAAAGAGGAAATTTGTTGTTAGCGCGATTTTCTGTTTATTCAGCAATGTCAAAACAACTGAAAATGTTGTGGTATCTGAGATAAAGTCGTTTTTTATAAATTACCGGGTGTGTCCAGACATCTGTTTTTTTACCACGAAGATTGAATTGACTGATTATCTTGAATGAATCGGGCGCGGGTTCCACCAGCGCCATAATGCCTTCCTGGGAGAGTAAGTAGAGTCTTTTATCCGCGTAAAGGATTGAACCCATTGGCAGGTCTGTAATTTTTGAAACAAGTTTTCCGTTGCTTGCGTTCACAGCTCCCCAACCTTTTTCATCGCGGTAAAATGAGCCATATAGAGTGCCTTCCAGGTAAACCACTCCACCGTGGCAAGTATCCAGAGGCGTTGTCCAGTTTTTTTCCAGATAGATTTTTTCGTTCTCATTTTTAATTTTATACAATGTGCCCCCTCCTGCGTCTGGCGCGGTAAAAAAGATGGAATCATTGATGAGTGCCGGCATTGCCGCGATTACCAGGTATCTGGTCTGGAATGGCTTTGTGCATAGTAATTCTCCGCTCTTAGCGTCAATCAGGAAAATATGGCGCTGAGAGCATCCTGCGATTAGTCTTTTTTTGCTGTATTCAAAAATGATTGGTGAGGCGTAACTTGCGCTGTCAACTTCGTCGTTATTGCTGTTCAACCTTTCGTGAATTGGCGGTGAATTCAGACCCAGTTTTAGCGGGGCGCTTTTCCATACAACTGTTCCGTTTGTTTTATTGAAAGCCGCCATCAGCGCTTCTTTGCCGCCCGGCGTTGCGTAAACGCAGTTTTCATCTACAATTACGCATTCGCTTAAAGCCCAGGTTATGTTTTTTCCACCAAATTTTTCCAGGATATTGACAGACCATATTTCTTTTCCGGAATCGGCGTCGAAACAGGCGAGTCTTCCATGCGCATTGAGGTGATAAATCATGCCATCGCTGTAAGTGCAACTTGCGCGAGCGCCCGGATATGCGCCTTTCCATGCATTGCCATTTTTTGCCTGCCACAATAATTTCCCGTTCACATCCATGGCAAAAATCACGAGGTCATCGCCAACGTCGCCAGCAATCCATAGTTTATCTCTGTAAAAAATTGGAGCCGAGTAGCCGTTTCCAATGTTTGTGACTGTCCAGAGCATAAGCGGCGGATTGTTGTTCCAGTTTTTAAGCAAGGCGGTTTCTTCGCAGATATTATTCCTTGCAGGACCGCCAAATTGCGTCCACTCCCCTTCATAGAATTTTATAGGCTTTATCTGGCAAAGAGCTTTGCCACATGACAACAGAATCAAGAGTGCTAAAATTGTCAATTGAGTATGAAGAAGATTTTTTTTCATATTCAATTAATTGTTGGAATCGTTCTGGTTTGTGGGTTTTTCGTTAAATTCTTTCTGGAGTTTTTTGAAAGACTTTTGCTCTTCAGGCGGTAGCAGAGATATTATTTTGTTGAGCAGGTCGAAAATGTCGAACGGCTTTTGCAAAAAACCAGCTAATCCCTTTCCTCTAAAATTCACTATTGCCTGTTCTTCTCCATAACCACTGCATAGGATGACCTTGATGCCCGGTTTTATTAACCGCATTTCTCTGAAAATCTCCTCGGCTGACAGTCCGGGCATTGCGTAATCGAGCATCACATAGTCTATTTCATCCTTGTGTTTGTTAAGAATGATGAGTGCTTCCGCTCCATTTGACGCTTCATAGACATTTAATCCAAGCCGTTGAAGCGCTTTTACGGCAACCGAACGCACGCCTTCCTCGTCATCCGCAAACAACACTGCTCCAGGTACTGTTAATCTATGTTTCGGGATAATTTGAGATTTTGTTTCCGGAAAGGAATGTCCATTTTTTCCATTGTTGTTTATTGGCAAAAGAATTTTAAATGTTGAGCCTTTCCCGACCTCGCTGTAAACCTTTATCCCACCCTGATGAGTTCTTACAATTCCAAGAACAGCGGCAAGTCCAAGACCGCGCCCAAAGATTTTCGTGGAGAAAAATGGATCGAAAATCTTTTTCTGAAGTTCCATCGGGATGCCGCAACCGGTATCCGTGACTTCCACAAAAACGTAATTGCCCTGTTTTAATGGTTTTTCAAGTCCTGCTCGACAGGCTGGCGTTATTGTTTCTAAATAAGATTTATCGCATCTCATGTAACCGGTGGTAATTGTGATTACGCCGGGTTTGTCCCCCATAGCCTCCGAGGCGTTTACCACGATGCTCATTATTGCCTGTTTGATTTGATTTGGGTCAGCTTCAACCATGGGCAACGGCTGAGTGAATTTGTATTGTATGTATAACCGTCTGGAAATCGCGGCGTGCAAAAGCTGGTCCATTTCTTGAATCACACGATTTAGGTTCACCGGTTTTTTGTTAAATGGACTCTTGCCGGTGTAAATTAGCATTTGCCGACAAAGGTCTGCGGCTTTCAAACAAGAACTGCGCGCCTCTTTTAAATAATCTGCAACAGAACTTTCGGGTGACACTTCGGAAATCGCAAGCTCAATATTCCCGAGTATCACTGTGAGCATGTTGTTAAAATCGTGGGCAACGCCGCCGGCTAATAAGGCAAGGCTTGCCATTTTTTGCGCGTGCTGGGCTTCTTGCTCGACGCGCAATTTTTTATCCTCTTCCTGCTTGACCGGGGTTATATCCACAATAACTCCCAACATCCCTGCAGGCTCGCCATTCTCATTCGGATACACGGTTTTAATAATCAAGGCGTTGTGTTTTTCTTTTTTCCCGTCCAGTATCTCGACTTGTTTTGTCTGGTTAGCATTGTGTTTTATAAGGTCAAGGTCTTCTTTATAATATTTGACGGTGTTTTCTCCCGAGAATAATTCGTCCACCGTTTTCCCGTAAATCTGTTCTGAGGATAAACCAAAGAAGTTTTCAAACGCTTTGTTGCAACCTATGTACCGCGCTTCTTTGTTCGTGTAAAAAACAGGGGTCGGGAACAGAGAAATTAAAATATTTACAAATTTTTTACATAAACCACTGGTGATTTTCTCCTCTTCTTCTGCCTTTTTGGATGCAAGCAAAGACGCTGTTCGGGCAAAAACAATACAGCAGACTCCTTCTTTTGTTGCCGATACGGTCATTGACGCTAAAAAAGCTTCTACAATAACAGTCTCGCCATTCTTAGCTTTAAACGGCAAACAATAGATTTTAAAAGATTGCGCCTCAAACGCCTGTTTTTTTATACTCTCGAAATCGCATTCTGGAAGCAGAAAATTTTGAATAGGTTTTTTAACAATTTCTCCGGGAGTATAACCGATAACTTTTTCAGAGCGCGAGTTAGACCACTCGAACCTCCCATTTTGCTCAATACAAAAAACCCAGTTTGCTGAGTAATCAAACTCTTTTCCAACTGTGCCAGTGGCTGTCATCAGCAACTATATAATTAGAAATGTGTTGATTATCAAGGATTAAATATTTTTGAATTAAATTGTATTTTCATATTGTTATGGAGTTTCTCGCCGCCCGAAAAATGCAAAGGGCGCATCTGTTTTTTATGAAAATATTTTATTTGTCTCATTCTGCATTTAAGTAAAGTTGAATGAACGGGACGAGGGGAATATTATAAGACAGGTAATTAAGGGATGATGAAAAATGTCGCTATATAAAATAGACAATACAACTGCCGAAATATTGGTAGAATTTAAAAAAGCCTCTTTTAAAGCAGGCGGAGAAACAGTGTTTCCTGAGACTGAATTGGCTATAAGGAAAGGCGAATGTTGGGGGATTATTGGACCAAACGGTTCTGGAAAGTCGTTGTTTATTCAGGCGATTATTGGCGAAATATATCCCGTTTGCGGCGATGTTGTCCATAATCTAAGAACGCATGGCGGCGAAGAATGCGATCCCGCCGACGCAATAGCGTTGATTTCGGCTCAGACACAGCGTCTTTTTATCCGCAAAGAAAGTTCGTTTTATCAAGCCCGTTGGCATAGTGGAATAGAAGAAGGCAAACACACCGTATCGGAATTCCTCAGTCAGAATGTAGTTGAAAATATTAACCCATTTGCTGTTGACTCAACAATATCCAGCCCGTATGAATTCAATAACCTCCGTGAACAGTTATGCGATAAACTTAACATTGCTCATTTATTAAAAAGGAAGATTATTCATCTTTCCAATGGTGAGCAACGGAGAGTTTTGCTCGCGCATCTATTGCTTAAAAAGCCGCAAATTCTTATCCTCGACGACCCATTTGCGGGATTAGATTTAGATTCTCGCAAAAGGTTAAGCCGTTTATTAATCGAGCTTAAAAAAAATGGGTTAACTATAATATTGGTTTCTCATAGAGCGGAAGAAATCTCAAGGTTTCTCACCAATATTGCACTCATCCGAGACTACAAAATAATAATGCACGGAAAGAAATCGCAGGTAATTCGAAAAATATCGGAGACAACAAACCAATGTTCATTATTAGGGAAGATTAAAAATTTAAAATCCATAGTTACACGCACGACGCTTTCTTTTAAAACTGTTCTTAAGGTTGAAAACTTGACCGTGCACGCGAACGATAAAATCATCCTTCAAAACCTGAACTGGACTGTTTTTAAAGGCGAGCACTGGGCAATCCTTGGACCGAACGGTTCAGGAAAAACAACGCTTCTTAATGTTATACGCGGCGACCACCCGCAAGTTTACGCGCAAAATATCCTCTTGTTCGACAAATTGTTGGATTCACCAGACGATTTTGTGAATGCGCGTAAAAAAATCGGTTCATTCTCGTTGGAATTGCACCAGCATTTTCCGCTGGAATCCAGTTGTCTGGACGCGGTTTGTTCTGGATTTGATAATACACTCGGTCTATTTAAAAGGCTCAATTCTCAACAAAAAAAACGCGCGCTTGCACTTCTTGAAGATTTTGGAATGGCAGATGTTGCGTGGTCGCCTCTGGGAGAGCTTTCCACTGCGAATCAACGGCTTGTTCTTATTTGCCGCGCCATGGTAAGGACTCCATGGCTCCTCATCCTCGATGAACCATGTCAGGGACTCGATACGCTCCAGAAACTAACAGTCCTTAAAGCAATAGACCGCATAGTGGAACAAACTGACGCCCATCTTTTGTTTGTAACACACCACCCAAAAGAAATGCCATCCTGTATAACAAACATTCTTAAATTTAAACATGGAAAGTATTCTTTATGTAAACGAAGATAGGGAAAGTCTTTGCAAATAAGTAAAATCCTCTTAACAAAACGGGTTTTCTGGTTTAAAGATAACTTATCTATGAAAAGCACCGCAATCACTGGAAAAACTGCTATTGTTCTTCTATTTTTCTCTGTTTATGCGTTGATTGGAAATGGCGCGGAACAGCAAATCATTTCAGTCCAGAGTCCAAACAAACTCGCAGTTTTTAAAATATGGATAGAAGATTCCGAACCGCGTTTTTCTATTCAATACAAAGACGCGCCAGTGATTGAACCTTCGCCGGTTGTCATGGAGGTGGATAAATCCATCATAACAAAAAACATTAAATTCGTTAAAACCAATGTTTATTCGGCAAACGAGACTTACCCCTGGCGTGGGGTTCATTCAGTTGCGACAAATAATTTCAACGGATTGGCGCTGGTGGTTTTAAACACCAGAGAGAATCTTGAATACACATTCGATGTCCGAGTGTTCAACGACGGTGCCGCGTTCCGCTTTATCGTCCCTGGCAATGGGAATCGCGTTCCCGATGAAGCAACCGTTTTTAAAATTCCGCAAAGCAGTGTTATCTGGTATCACGGACTCGGCGGGCATTACGAAGACGTCTATGCAAAGAAGAAAATTGAGGAGATTAAAGTGGGCGAATGGTTGGCGCCGTCGGTCACGATTGCATTGGCGCGGGAAAACCTGTATGCGGCGATAACGGAGGCGGCGTTGTTCAATTATAGCGGCATGGCTCTGCAGTCCGATGGCAAGCGCGGGCTCACTCTTGTCCTCGGACACAAGCACCCTATTTCTTATCCGTTCAGACTACGATACAGCAACGATATTGAGCGCGTGAGTCAACCTGCGCTTATCAATGGCGAGATAAAAACTCCGTGGCGCGTTGTGATGTTCGGAGACCTGAATGGGCTTGTAAACTGCGACATCGTTCACAACCTGTGTCCGCCTCCAGACCCGTTGCTGTTCCCGGATGGCGTGAAAACCACATGGATTAAACCCGGTCGCGCTGTATGGCGTTACCTTGATGGCGGTCCGCAAACGCTTGAAGCAATGAAGGACTTCAGCCGATGGGCGGGCGAACTCGGATTCGAATACCATGTAATTGAGGGATTCTGGTCGAGATGGTCAGATGAACAAATTAAAGAACTCGTGGATTATTCAAAAAAATGCGGCGTTGGACTCTGGTTCTGGCGACATTCAAAGCAGTTGCGGACAGATAAAGAACGCGCCGAGTTTTTCAAAAAATTGAGCGACCTTGGAGTTGTGGGCGCAAAAATTGATTTCTTTGATCATGAACACAAAGACGTGGTTGACCTTTACGCCATTCTCTTAAAAGAAGCCGCAAAATACAAAATCATGGTAAACTTTCACGGCGCGAACAAACCAACAGGCGAAAGTCGGACTTATCCTAATGAACTTGTTCGTGAAGCGATTCGCGGAATGGAGGCAAGCCGACTCAAAGAAAGGGCTGCGCACGACGCCACGCTTCCGTTTACGCGATTCCTTGCCGGACACGCAGACTACACACCGGTTCATTTTGGTGCACGGCGCGGAGACACTACCTGGGTGCACCAGATTGCAACCGCCGTTGTCTTTACGGCGCCGTTGCTGACCTACGCCGCACATCCCACAAACCTGCTCGCAAATCCGGCAGTGGACATAATTAAATCCATTCCTCCAATCTGGGATGAAACTGTAGTTCTGCCGGTTTCAAAAATTGGCGAGACCGCAGCGTTTGCACGAAAAAATGGCAACCGTTGGTTTATCGGAATTGTCAACGGAGCAGAAAGACAAAATTTCGTTATCAAGCCAGAATTCCTTGATATTCAAAAATACAACGCCACTGTGGTCAAAGACGATTTAAACAATCCTGCCTCTGTGATAGTTGAGAAAGCGTTCCTCACTCGAGAAAGCAAAATTGAGATTAACCTTGCCGCGGGAGGCGGTTTTCTGATGCGATTAGAACCAACGAAGTAGGAATTAAAAGAGGAAAATTTTAAATGTCTTGTGGTGAGACTTTTAAAGGTAATTTAAAAATAAGATTATTCCCCATTTCTGATGGGAATTTTTTTAGATGTAGAAGAATCAATGTGTGGAATATCAATTCGCAGAAAACCGTTTTGGTAAACCGCTTTTGCCTTGCTTAAATCGAACCCGGGTGGAATATCAATCACGCTTTCGAACGAACCATAGTTGATTTCCATTAAAATGAAAGTGCATTTGCCGGCGCGGCACCCGTCTACGCGTTGACCGTGAATGCGAAGGCGGTTCCCCTCAGCGGTTAGCTCGAGGTCTTCGCGGCGCATGCCAGCCAATTCAACCTTAATCACAAGCCCACTCTCTGCAACCCATACATCTGTGTTTGGCACCCAATGTGTTTCGTCAACATTCCCGCTTTCTGATGGGAATGTTTTCACAAAACTACCTGTTGAATTGGTTTTTATCATGCTTAATCAACAATTTAGATAATAATTCATCTGTTCCTTCACTTCAATAGGGCAACTGTATTTTGTATAGATTATTTAGATTTAATAATTATTTTCGGTTTCTCGCCCTTTTTTATTGTAAACAGTAAGGACTCGTTTTTTCCGCCGCTGTAACAACATTCTTTTAAAGCACCCACGCGTCTTTTCTTAATAAATTTAATCCACAGCATTATAAATGCAACAGCGACTATGAATAACGCGGCGATTTCCTGCCAATTCATATACTATAAAAAATAATACCGCAATGCAAATATTTCAAATTTCCACAAAAAAAAGTAGCCATGCCTGAAGCAAAAGTCTTTTTCGGAAATCTTTTGCAAGGGAGGGGCGGGACGTGTGTTGCTTCTTGCCCTTCGGGCACGATTGTGCAAAACTTATCTGATTACAGCGAAATTATTAGCGAAATTAATGGACTTTTGCAACCATTAGAAATATAATCGGTATTTACTTATAAGGAATCACCATGGCAAACGATATTAAAAGCGCTGGAAATAATGGCAATTGGGCGCCACGAATAGTGGCATTTTTCTGTAATTGGTGCACATACACCGCGGCAGATTTGGCGGGTGTATCTCGCATGAAATATGCTCCAAACATCCGTGTCATCCGTCTGATGTGTTCTGGACGCGTTGACCCACAATTTATTTTAGAGGCTCTTGCCCGCGGGGCGGACGGCGTCCTGATTGGCGGATGTCACCCCGGCGATTGCCACTATTCTGAAGGCAATTACAAGTGTTTACGCCGTTTTAGAATGCTTAAAAGGATGCTTTCCGATATGGGAATTGAAGATAAACGGGTGCGGCTGGAGTGGATAAGCGCCGCCGAAGGCGAAAAGGTTAAACGGGTGGTGAACGAAATGGTTAATGAAGTTCAAGAATTGGGGCCGCTCGGCATTCCAAAGAAATTCGAGGAATGGGACAGCGAGATTGAACATCTCAAACAACATATTGAGAATCAGGAATTTAAACAGGAAGCAGTTAAACAATAATTTTTGAAAGGGATTTATTATGGGTAAACCTAAAATAGCAATTTATTGGTGCGCCTCTTGCGGTGGGTGTGAAGAAGCCGTGGTTGACCTTGCGGAGGATATCCTCGGGGTGGTTGAAAAACTCGATATTGTCCTCTGGCCTGTGGCGATGGACTTTAAGAAAAAAGATATTGAAGCAATGCCGGACAAATCCATCGTTGCAACTCTTTTAAACGGGGCAATACGGTCGTCTGAGCAGGAAGAAATGGTTCATCTTTTAAGAAGAAAAAGCGTTTATATGATTGCTTACGGTGCCTGCTCGCATATGGGAGGCATTCCGGCGCTGGCAAACCAGTTTGCGAGGGAGCAGATTCTAAAATTTGTGTATGAAGACGGCCCAACGGATGTGAATCCGCAAAAAACGCGTCCGATGATGCATTCTAAAGTTAACGGACATGAATTAGAACTTCCAGAGCTCAGAAACGTTGTTAGGACTCTTGACCAGGTTGTGGACGTGGACTATTACATCCCTGGTTGTCCGCCAACTCCAAAAGTAACAAAAAATGCTATTGCCGCGTTGCTCGATGGTAAATTGCCAGAAAAAGGGAGTGTCCTTGCCCCGGATGTTGCACTTTGCGACGAATGTCCGCGCAAGGAAACAAAACCGGCGGAATTCAATTTTAAAGAATTTTGTCGTCCGCACCAGAAACCGATTGACCCCGAATTGTGTCTTCTTGCGCAAGGGTTTGTCTGCATGGGACCGGCAACACGCGCCGGTTGCGAAGCCATGTGCACTAAAGGGAATATGCCCTGCACCGGTTGCTTTGGACCAACATCGCGCGTCAAAGACCAGGGGGCAAAAATGCTTTCCTCTATTTGCGCCAATGTTGACCCCAAAACCGAAGAAGAAATTGACAGAGTGCTCTGGGGAATTCCAGACCCTGTCGGAACATTCTACCGATACGGACTGGCGCGGAGCATATTGCGTCGGAAAATTAACCTTCCATTCGAAGGCGGGAAATAACTTAATCGAAAAAACATTCACAAACTAAAACAAAAAACACATAAACGGATTTTATGGACAAAGCAGTACAGAATGTTTGGAATCAGGCGAATCAAAGGGCAAATGCCGCTTACATGCAATCAAAAAGGCGCGCAGTTGTTGACCCGATAACGCGTCTTGAAGGACACGGCAAGATTGATATTTTTCTGGACGAAAAAGGCGATGTTGAGCGAGCGTATCTACAAATCCCGGAACTACGCGGGTTTGAGGTGTTCTCCATTGGACGTCCTGCCGAGGACATGCCGCAAATAACAAGCCGAATCTGCGGCGTCTGCCCGACTGCCCATCACATGGCGGCTACAAAGGCGCTGGACGACCTTTACAAGGTCCAGCCGACATCCGCGGCAAAAAAACTCCGCGAACTCGTTTATAACTCCTTCATGTTCGAAGACCACACCCTCCATGTTTACATCCTTGGCGGACCGGACTTCATCGTCGGACCAGAGGCTCCTGCCGCTGAACGCAACGTCGTCGGCGTCATAAACAAGGTTGGTCTGGAGGTAGGCAAGAAGGTGATTGGCATTCGCAGAAGAGTGCGGGCGATGATGACCGACCTCGCGGGCAAAGTGATTCACCCCGTTCTGGGTCTGCCTGGCGGCATAGCAAAACCGATGGACCCGGCAAAGTTGCCAGAATACAAAGAAATTGCAAAGGATGCTCTCGATTTTGCCCAGTTCACGCTCCAGGTCTTCAAAGACATTGTCCTGAAAAATCAGGATTACGTTAAACTCATCACATCCGATGCCTTCACACACAAGACCTACTACATGGGGCTTGTTGATGATAAAAATAAGGTGAATTTCTATGATGGTTTAATAAGGGTTGTTGACCCGAACGGAAAAGAATACGCCAAATTCCCGGTTCAAAAGTACCGCGACTTTGTTGCAGAACATGTTGAGCCGTGGAGTTACATTAAATTCTGCTATCTAAAACCTGTTGGCTGGAACGGATTTGAGGAAGGCCCCAACAGCGGTGTTTACGCGGTGGCGCCGCTGGCGCGGTTGAATGCCTCAGACGGCATGGCAACGCCGCTGGCTCAAAAGGCATATGAAGAATTTTACAACACGCTCGGCGGCAAGCCAGTTCACCACACGCTTGCCACGCACTGGGCACGCGTGGTCGAAATCATCCAGGCGGCAGAAACTATGGTTCAACTCCTCAACGACCCGGAAATTATCAGCAAAGACATCCGCAACATACCCACGGAAAAACCGACTGTTGGTATAGGCGTCGTTGAGGCTCCGCGTGGAACACTCTTTCACCACTATGAAACCGACGAACGCGGGATTATTAAGATGGCAAACCTGATTGTTGCCACGCAGAACAACGCCGCGCGAATCGCAATGAGCGTGGACAAAGCCGCCCGAGGTTTGATAAAAGGCGGTGTTGTAAATGAGGGGTTGCTCAATAAAGTCGAAATGGCGTTCCGCGCATACGACCCGTGCTTTGGTTGTGCTACTCATTCATTGCCAGGAAGCACACCGCTTGTCGTAAATATTTACGACAAGAGCAGAAACCTTGTGAAGCAACTCGTTCAGGGTTAGTTTAAACGCACCATATTTTACAAAAACCCGTTCCATCCAGGACGGGTTTTTTATTTAATGTAAGGTGTGTCGTGATTGGTTTATAGATAAACAATTGAACCCAGATTTTGCGATTGGATGAAGATTTTTTAAAGTTTGGAGATGCAATAACAGAGCCTTGTTGTCTCGTGCAGACAGGATTATAAACCCCACTATTTTTAGAGTTCGATGTAGCGATGAGAACTGCAACCCCTTTTTGTTTTTTAGCCAGTTTTCAAGTTTGCACGCTATCTATTAAAGATGAGGAATGACTCTGCTATATTAATTTCCATCGACCTTTGCCCCGAGTCTATTTAAAAATCTATTCATTGTTCCGTTTAACCAATTTGAGGCGATTCATATACACGATGCAATGGCAAAGATGAGGGTTTCGAATAACATGAACAAAATAAGTCCCTGATTTTAAGAGCAACGAGCTATTTTTTGGAATTGGTTGCGGGGGGTGGATTTGAACCACCGACCTTCAGGTTATGAGCCTGACGAGCTACCGGGCTGCTCCACCCCGCGATTCGATAAAAATATTAATGTATTTCCGAATCTTTTCAAGATGTTTTTTAATTATTTCTTGTGAATATATTTGAACTCTTGTGACTTTAAATTTTGGAATAGATTTGAACCATCCATCCTGCATGCGGGATAATGAGCCTGACGAACTATCGGGCTATGTAAATCTTATAGAGGGATTTTTATATTTAATTGAATATTATATTATTGTGTAATTTGCTGTTTCTGTTTTTGGGATGGATTCTATTTTTTAGTTTCCGTTATGTCTATTTCACTGAGAGATGGGGCAGTCCATATCTGGATATTGTGTCTTGAGCCGCTTCCAATGAAACAACCAACAGCAAGCGACAAGCCATCCTGCGAAAATATCAAGGAACCAACATCGTCGTTAAAGTCGTTTAATGTCATCAATTCCTGGAATGTGTCGGCGCTCCAGAATTTTACAGTGTCGTCCGTACTGCCTGTAACAATTGTTTTTGCATCCGGGCTTATCGCAACTGTTGTTATTACTTCTTTGTGACCGGAAAGAATTGCTACCTGGTCTCCAGAGTAAATATCCCACACGCGCGCTGTTCCGTCTGTTCCAGCAGTCACAAGAAACCTCATGTCCGGAAAGAATTTTGCATCCCAAATTGTCCATTTGTGTCCGCGGCAAGTTGAAATCTTTGTTCCGGAAGGCAACTCCCAGAGTTCGACGGTGTAGCCTGGTCCTGTTCCAAGGAGGATTCTGCCATCTGATGATATTAAAAGTGGACCTGAAAATTTTTCGCCGGGAGATAGTGATTCATCTTCACCCTTTTTTAAAATAAGTGAGCCTGTGTGTAAATCCCACACTTTTATTTCACCTGCGGTTGCTGTTGCAAGACGACTGCTGTCATCTGATATATAAAGCCATATTACAGGTTCAGTGTGGGATTCAAAAGATTTGACAAGTTTTTTTTCTTTAAGGGAAATGATATCCACGATGCCGCTTCTTCTGCCGACGACAAGCGTGTTAGCGTCTTTTGAGATAGCAAAGCCGGTTCTGTCGCTGTCGTTGTATTCAGGATAAGGATTGGAAATCAGCCGCTTATTCACTACGTCCCACATCTGGAGCGTTTTATCGAAACTTAGCGCAAGCAATTTATTGCCAGATGGCGAAAACCCGAGCGGCAACATTGCATTGGTCAGCGTGTTTTCCTGGATGTCAACGGTAGCCTGCCAGAGTTTTGCTGTGGAGTCTTTGCTTCCCGAAGCAATCCATTTTGAGTCTCTTGAAAACGCCACACTCCACACCTCATTGTGATGTCCGTAGAACGTGGCAAGATGAGCGCAGGATGGAATTTCCCACAATTTAATAGCTTGGTCGAACCCCCCTGTGGCTAATTTTTTCGAGTCAAAAGAGAAATTCAGTGTGTAAACAGTGCTTTCGTGCGCCGTCCATGAAGAAAGTTCAGAACCGCTTGTGGCATCCCATAGCCTGAGTGTTCCTTTCCATTCGGCGACAGCGATGTATTTCCCGTCTGGCGAGACAGCCATTGAAGTTGGATTTTCAAGATGGCAAATAATAGGGTTCGAGAGCGGTTTGCCGCTTATATCCCAGAGTTGCAAGTGATGAGCCTGGTCATCTTCTCGTGAAATTAGATAAATTCTACCATCCGGTGAGACTGCCCTGAAAGTTCCTATTTCTGAAAAACCATTTTCTGAAAAATCGCGCGGCTCCCATGTAATTGTTTCAAAGAATACCGTTCCTATTACGAATGATTTTGTTGCCACTGTTTGGTTGTCTGGAAGAAAGAATATGGGAAGGTTCGCTCTCTGTAATTGAGCCACCTGCACCCAGTTTGATGTGTTGAACAGATAAATGCTAATCGCTGTTTGAAAAATTAGCAAAGAACCGTCAGAATTGAAGAAGATTGTGCCACGTGCAACAGGGCTATCCAATTCGCCGAGTTTTGCTATAATCTTTTTTTTCTCAATGTCCCATACGTACATGTAGGGACCGCGCTCGGTTGTTATCAGATTCTTTCCACCCGGTGAAAAGATTACTGATTCCACGAAATCTTGATGATTTAACGAGATTTTTTCTTGTCCGCGAGTTAGTTTCCACAAGTATCTCCACTCAAACCCTCTTATGTCCTCCTTGTTTTCGACTGGCAAATGCTTGCGCAGAAGTTCGTAAGCCCTTCCACGATTGTTTTCCATTAGCGCGCGCTGGGCAAGGTTAATATCCGAGACATACAAATTTCTTAGCGCTTCGCGAGAGGATAACTCGGCGCGAACGGCTTGAGTAGCGGCATCTTTGGCCTTTTGCTCGGCAAGATTTCGCGCCTCCACTGCCTGTTGCCATTGCCAGACGACGCCAGTTAACCCAGCTGTCGCCACAAGGATTAATAACCCGGAGAGAGCGGCAATTGCAGGTTTTCGCTTTGCCCATTTTATCAATCTTTCAAATCGCGTTGCTGGACGCGCCAGGATTGGTTCTCCATCAAGCCAGCGTTCAAGTTCAAGCGCAACGTCCAGGGCTGATGAATATCTGTGTTGTGGTTGTTTTTCAAGGCATTTGAGGCAAATTGTTTCTAGCTCGGGGTCAATATCCGATATGATTGTGGAAGGTCTGGTGGGTTCGTTTTCAATGACACTGTGTATTACGCCAACAAAGCTGTCGCCAATAAACGGCGGTTTGCCGGTTAACATTTCATAAAGCATTGCACCAAGACTGTAAACATCTGAGGCGACAGAAATATCCGCTGTTTTCCCGGACGCCTGTTCGGGAGACATGTATGCGGCGCTTCCAAGGATAGCCTGACTGCGCGTCAGGTTGTCGTCTTTTCGCTCCACAAGTTTTGCCAGTCCAAAATCTGTCAGATGAGGTTCGCCGTCTTTATCGAGCAAAACATTGGTCGGTTTTAAGTCGCGATGAAGTATTCCATGCTGATGGGCGTAATGGACGGCGCGCGCTATTTTTGACAGAATACAGGCAGATTCCCGCAGATTCAATTTTTTCCGTTTAATGGCATTAGAAAGGTTTTCCCCTTCAATAAGGCGCATGCTGTAAAAGTAGATGCCGTCGTGTTCCCCGATTTCGTAGATTGGAACTATATGGCGATGGTCAAGCCGTGCCGCGGCTGTAGCTTCTGTCTTAAATCTCTGAATTTCTTCTGTGGTGGCGAGTTGTCCGGAACGAATCATTTTCAACGCCACAATTCTGTTGAGGCTTTTTTGCCGCGCCCGATATACAACCCCCATCCCGCCTTTATCAATCAATTCTAACAACTCATAATCTCCGAATATTTGCGTTTCTTTATCTTGCTGGGTTTGTTGTTCTATGTTTGAAGGTTTTGAAGTCTCCGCCGAAATTTCTGTTATTATATCAAGCCCCTGTTTTAAAAGACATGTCGGACATAGCCCATCTGGCGAATTGCCTTTCAAGGGCGTGTTACAATCCGGACATATCAGAGTATCAGCCATTTATCCTAAATCATCCTCAATCAAGGTTCATAAGGGACTGTACCGCTTGCATCGATAATGTAACCCCATTTTTTAATATAATACGAGGCGGGCTGGAAATCATCTTTTGCCTCTTTTAGTTTTAAGGCAAGTGTTTCATCGAGTTTATTTTGAATTTTACTGTATTCTGGGTTGTTAACCAGATTTATCGTTTGAAACGGGTCGTTTCTATTGTCAAAAAGAAGCCATGGTCCATTCAAATCGCGCACATAGGTGTATCTTTCTGTCTTTATCCCGCGGTATTCTTTGCCTCCTTGTTCTCGAGACCATAGTCCAAATGGCGCCGGACATGAAATTAATTTTACATTGTCTGATGGGAGTTTCCCACCGCGGATATATGCGCTGTAATTGAGACCTTCCACTGTTCTGGGTATATCAATGCTACACAAGCCGAGTAAAGTCGGCATCAAATCTTCCATGCTTATCAGGGCATCCAATTTCTTGCCTTGTGAGTTTGCCAGAGATGGATATCGAATAATCAGTGGAATTCGGATTGACTCTTCGAATGGGCGTTGTTTGCCGTGTCCACCATGCGAACCAAGCATGTCGCCATGGTCGGACAGAAAGACGAGGATTGTGTTTTTCTTTAGACCTGTTTCGTCAATGGTTCTGACAATATCGCCGACGCATTTGTCGAGCGCGTAGCAGTGCGCGTAGTATCCACAGAGCATTTCACGTGCCTTTGCCATCCATTCTTGCGGTACATTCTTTCTTAAAATAAACTTCGCCGGGTCAAACAGCTTTTTTATCTCCGCAGGCACCATATCATAAGGGTCGTGCGGCGGTCCCCACGACAGCATAAGAAAAAACGGTTTCTGGATGTCTTTTCGCCCTTTAATATATTTAATCGCATCTTCCGTCTGTGCAAATGCGTCATAACCATCCCATTTTAACCTTTGCGGTGTATCCGCATAATAAAATGAGTTGGAGTAGTTGTGTGTGCATTCAAGCGCCTTCCAATAATCAAAACCGCGGCGCCGTTCTTTGGGTATGAAGTTTGACCTCCCGTGTCCGTCTAAGTGCCATTTTCCAATATATGCAGTGTCGTAACCGTTTTTTTTCAAGACCTCGCTAATTGTAATTTCATTTGTCGAAAGCATGACGTCATTTACGAAAACACCGTGCGTAAGCGGACGTCTGCCTGTCATAAACGTTGCGCGAGCAGGGCAACAAACCGGCACCGGCGATATCGCGTTAACCATTACAATGCCCTCCCTTGCAAGTTTATCAATATTTGGAGTTTTAGCATTTGGGTCGCCGACAAAACCAAACGCCTGCGCTCGCCATTGGTCTGCCATTATGACGACAAGATTTGGTTTTTCCGAACCGTGAATTATTACCCCAAACAGAATTAAAAACGCAAAAATCAACCAGCCAATTTTAATTTTCATCGTTCAAACCTTTTAAAAACGCCAAAATTAACTCAGGCAATTCGTTGCTATAACCGCCTTCGAGGGCGCAGAAAATCATTTTTCCTGTCTTTCTCAATTGACGTCCGAGCCAGTAATAATCTTCAATTTCCAGCGATTCGGTTCCAAGCGGGTCGTTCTTGTATCCGTCGAATCCAGCAGAAACTGCAATTACATCGGGATTGAATTTTTTCAAATCCTCAAGCGAGGCAGAAAGTTTATCGAGGTAAACCTGGCGCGGACAATGAGGCGGCACAGTATAATTGAAACAATTATTGCCAACATGTTCACCGCCAGTGCCAGGATAATGCGGAAATTCGTGAATCGAGAAAAACGCCGCATTCGGCTTATTCAAGAGTATTTCCTCCGTGCCGTTTCCATGATGCAAATCAAAATCGTAAACTGCCGCTTTTAAATTGTAATCATTAATCAACATCATCGCGGCAACGGCAATATTGTTGAAGTAACAGAATCCCATGGCGCGGTCTTTTGTGGCATGATGCCCCGGCGGACGCATGAGACTAAAGGCGATTTCTCCTTTAACCGCGCATTTAGCGGCTGTAACAGCGCCCATGACAGCGCGCAGTGCATATTCATAAATTCGTGGATATGCGGGAGTATCAGAGTCAAAATCGCCAGAAGGATTCTTAACTTGATTTATCAATTCAACAGAATGCACCTTGCTCAGTATTCCATCGTTTATTTCTTCCGGTTCAATCCAGATTACAGGAACTTCATTCTGTTCCTTGAGTTTTTGAACACTTTTTTTAACCCGCGCAGGATTTTCATGATGTTTGTCTTTTGAGTATTCCTCGCACCTTTGCTCTGTTATTACCTTTATCGGCATATCCTGGTCTGGAGTTATCGGTTAATTTTAGCCTGAATTCGTCTTTAATAATTTTCCATAAATACCCGTCTCCATTGCAATTAAAAAAAGCGATTCATTAAAATTTCAACTCAATCTTTGGATTTTTTGTAGGAAGACAAAACGCTCTTATTTCAATAAGACAAATATGTTAACAGGCGTATTAAAAACAAGGAATTAAATCTTGAAATATTTCTGCAACTTGCCAGACTCTAATTTAATAAAACCAGATAGCAATAATCATGAAAAAAAACATGCTTTTGAAAAATATATCCTGTGGTATCCTCACTATTCTTATGGGAGCAACATTGACACAGAAGGCACAGTCGGCATCGCCGACTTTTGGTTCGGACATAGATTTTTTAAAAAAATATGTTCAGGTAATTACCCTGTCTGACAGCGAGGGGAAGTCAAAGGTCGCCGTCGTTCCGGCGTGGCAGGGACGAATAATGACTTCAACCGCAAAGGGCGACAAAGGTTTGAGCTACGGTTGGGTAAATCGCGAGTTGATTGCTTCTCGAAAGTTTGAACCGCACATAAACGTGTTTGGCGGCGAGGACAGGTTCTGGCTCGGTCCGGAAGGTGGACAATACTCAATTTTCTTCTCAAAAGGGGCAAAATTCGACCTCGAACATTGGTTCACGCCGGCGGCAATAGACACCGAACCGTATGACGTGGTAAGGTTCAATTCTTCAAGCGTTCTTTGTCGAAAACAATTTTCTCTTACAAATTATTCGGGTGCCACATTTAATCTCGAAGTTCAGCGAGAAGTGCGGGTTTCGAATCCTGAACTTTTACTACGCAAGTTCGGCGTTGAGCCATTTAAAAACATGGTGGCAACAAGTTTCGAATCCATCAACACGGTGAAAAATACAGGGCAAAATCCATGGACAAAAGACACCGGGCTTCTTTCCATCTGGATTTTGGGCATGTTCAATGCATCTGAAAAAGCCACTGTTGTGATTCCACTTGCAGATTCCGCAAAGCAAGACCCATGGAAAGCGATAAACGACCGTTATTTTGGAAAAGTGCCACCAGAACGGCTCGTTATTAAAAATAATGTTGTCTATTTCAAAGCAGACGCCAAATATCGCTCCAAAATTGGTATAAAACCACAATTTTGCAAGCCAGTGCTTGGAAGTTATGATTCTGAGAACAAAGTTCTCACAATTGTGCACTTTACACTGCCAGAAGGCGCCACAGACTATGTAAACTCAATGTGGGAACTTCAAGATAAACCTTACGAAGGAGACGCTGTAAATAGCTATAACGATGGTCCATCATCTCCGGGCGCAAAACAACTTGGCAAATTCTACGAACTTGAAAGCTCATCCCCAGCCCTCGCCTTAAAGCCGGGAGAGACTGCAACACACGTTCACCAAACAGTCCATATTCAGGGCACGGAGAAACAACTCGATGTAATAGCCAGAGCAATTTTAGGCGCGGGGCTTGAAGACATCAAAAACGCGTTTAAGAAAAAATAGAACCAGCATTTGTAAGTAAATTCTCATAAGAGATACAACATTTGTGGTTCATGCGGACAAATAAATAAGATATTTTTATATACATGTTATACCGTCCTTATCATTGTGCTCGTGTTGTATTTTGAATTCTCAAGACTTAAAATTGTGCTAACTTACTATCAAAATGAACGATGTTTCAGAAAAATATGCTCGTTACTTGCCGATTATTGTCGGCGTTGTTGCGGCATTTGCGATTGGATTGTGGGTTGGTACGTCTAAAAAGCCGTCGTTGAAAATGCGCGAACCCGGGCAGGACCGCCCGCCTGGCGCTGTAAACAATGCTACTGCGGCAAACCCGCTTCAGTCTGTTCAACTTGTTAAGGGCGAAGGTGTTCCTTCAAAATACGAGGGTGAGTGGCTGATGTTTCGCGGTGCTGGTCGCGACAACACTGTTCGTCCCGGGAAAAAACTTGCTGCGTCGTTTGCGGAAGGTAAGCCTAAAAAGTTGTGGGAGATTGAGGTCGGCGAAGGTTATGCCGGACCTGCTGTCAAAAACGGCAGAGTTTATTTGATGGATTATGACAGAGAAAACAAAAAAGACGCTTTGCGATGTTTATCTCTGGACGATGGCAAAGAAATCTGGCGGGTAACTTATCCGATTTTGATTAAGCGAAATCATGGAATAACCCGCACAGTGCCAGCTGTGAACGAGAAGTATGTGATTGCAATGGGACCTAAATGTCATGTTATATGTGTTGACGCGCAAGGCGGCGAATTCAAATGGGGCATAGATTTGCCGAAAGAATACGGAACAACAATACCGCAGTGGTATGCCGGGCAATGTCCTCTTATTGAAACAAACAGACTTATTCTGGCTCCGGGAGGAAAAGACGCATTGCTCATGGCGGTTGATTGCGATAGCGGCAAGGTTATCTGGAAAACGCCAAATCCAAACGATTGGAAGATGACGCATTCCTCCGTTGTTCCAATGGTTTTCAAAGGCAAAAGGATGTATATTTACTGCGCCAGCGGCGGCGTTGTCGGCGTGTCTGCAGATGATGGTTCAATATTGTGGGAATTTCCAGAGTGGAAGATTAGTATTGCAACAGTTCCTTCGCCGTTGACGGTGGGGGAGGACAAAATATTTTTTACAGGCGGTTATGGCGCTGGAAGTATTATGGTGCAACTTAAAGAAGAAAATGGGAAAATAACCATCCAGAAGTTATTTAAACTTACTCCCAATATTTTT
>JAOADO010000012.1 GCA_026417275.1 Verrucomicrobiia bacterium | reverse complement strand
ATATACGGTTGGATGAAAGTCGTAATCATAAAGCGACACCCTCATTTCAACCTGCGCATTCCAATGCTCATCCCTATAACCAACCTGTTCACTCAACGAATATCTTGTGTAATTATAAAAACCACTTCCATTGTCTTCATTTCTTAATATCCCGAGCTTTGCTGTGTTTCGCCAAAAACAACGAACATCAAAATAATGCCGCCACGAAAGCATTGCCCTGAATTGGTCATACTCAAGTCCGTTTCCAGCTATTCTGACGCCATCCCTGTCTGTCGCCAGCATGCTATCATAAACCCTCTTGGAAAAACCTCCCGAAATTGAAATATCCGAATAATACCGTTGTTTTGTATTCATCCTGTAATTTAACCCAATACTTAAATTTGGTCCTGTTTCCCAATAATCATCCAGTGGCGAGTCATAATCCTGCCGCATCAGAGTCGTTGAAAGTTCAAGATACGGAATCGCCTTTCTTGTTTTTGAATCAGAGAAATCATAACGCAAAGATGGTTTTACCAGATAAGTATGTCCAATAACATGGATTGAACTCACATTCACAGGGTCTCCAGACACATCAACCATCCTATCCTGATACACATACTGCGCGGTCAATCCAGGCGTAAAACCAGAGGAAAATTTCTGCTTAATCTGCGCAAAACCATACAATGTCTGTTCCTGAACAACATCAATTTCATGCAGATAATGAAGATCATCCCCCATCAGATAAAAAACAACCTGCGGACCGGATGTCGAAGCCCTGTACACATTAACTTCCAGAACATTTTGAATGTATGAAGACGGCTGAACGTTATAATGGCTTAAAGTAGCATTATCCCGATAACCTGCCCCGGTAGTTAAAATAACATTATATCCCCATGGAGAAACCTTCCAATAATCTCTCCATTCTTTGCCTAAAACAGAGGGTAAATTTGTATTTATTTGAGTTTTATTAGTCTGATAATTTGCCGCAAATCCGTAACCAGTTACCCACACCCAGACTATTAAAACTCCCTTTAAAAATCTGCCCATACGAATAAAAAGTCAGGCGGCTATTCACCGCCTGACCTTTTTACTTGTCCTTACCTTTCACGTCCAGTCTTATTTACGGCGAGAAGGAGGAGGTCACTATTTATTGCTGGGTGTCATCGCCACGACGTGGACGCTGTTGTTTCTGTTCGCGGACTTTTTCAAGAACTTCCTGGCGAGTAGGCAATTGGTCTTTCAACTGTTGCAACGCTTCGCGAATCTGCTGACGCATCTCTTTCACTTGTTCCATCCACGCATCGCGCGCGGCTTTCAATTGCTCACGGATAGCCGCCTTTTCTTCATCCGTGGTAGCGTTCTTCAACTGCTCCAGCAATTGCTTTTGCGAATCCAGAAATTCCTGACGCGCTTGTTCAAACTGCTTTATTAAATCCTGGACTTCCTGCGGCAACTGAGAAATATCCGGCAATTTTGGAATACCAGGAATCTCAGGCTTCGATGGCGACGGCATTACTTTGCCATGTCGCTCCCTCTGTGGGGGAGCAGGCGGTTCTGTCGGAGGTTCGCTCGGCGGCGTACCGCCATTATCAGTAGGCTGAACTTCGGGCGGTTGTGTCGGCGGATTCGAATCGCCGCTCCCATTTCCGCTGTCTTGCGCCAATACTGTATAACCGGCTAACGCCAGTCCCAGAATTGCCAATAATGTTAATTTTTTCATAGTGTTGCTTGTTATTACTTGTTTTTACTCTTCTTCGTATCAACCTTCATAATTGATACGATATTTGAGCCTTTTATACCGCAACTATTATGCCAGTTTCATATAAATTTATAATTTACTCATTATCAATATATTATAAAAAACAATCAAATGTGTTTATCCTGCTGTTGGGGAAAATTACCCAATATGATGGGGAAAATATTCTCTCTTCATAATCTCAGCCAATTTAATCCCCTGCTTTTAAAAACATATTTATTATCCCGCAATTTAGATGCATGAGACTCTCTTTTTAGAACCTCCAAAAAATATTCCATAAAAAACCAGAACAACACAAACACCCATTCAATCCTGATATAGAAAAGATTCTTAATTTTTTTTAAGAACATTAAGAAATTTAGAGTGTCAAATTAATTGACGGCTTTTTAGTATTTGAGATAATAAGGACTCTAAAAAATAAAGTGGAAGACCCTTAGGGCAACAAAGATGACCGAACCCGATACAGAGTTTATAAGAATATTAACCCAGAAACGGGAGGGAAGTTCGGAAGAAGCGCAACAACAAAAAACAGCGTCAAAACAGATTCCCAAAATCCTTCCTATCCTCGGGCTTGAAGATATTGTCATTTTCCCTGGGATGCTTGCGCCGCTGATAGTTGAATCTCATCAAAGCGCACAACTCATAGACGATGCTGTGGGTGGCGATCGCTGGATAGGTCTTGTCCTTCAAAAAAATGTTGAATCAAAAAATCCCGGCCCCGATGACTTGTATAAAATCGGTTGCGCAGGCAAAATTGTCAGAATGCTTAAATACCAGGAGGACGTAGTTAGAATTCTAATCGAAGGCGTTCGTAGATTCAAAATTGTTTCGTTTGAATCCACCACTCCATACTTGCGCGCAAATATAGAAATCCTGGAAGAAAAAGTTGAAAGTTCGCTCGAAATCGAGGCAATGGCGCGAAAAGCACTCGAACAATTTCAACAAATTGTAAAAATGACGCCAGCCCTTGCCGAGCAAGTAAAAGTTGCCGCTCTCAATACAAACCACCCTGGACGCCTGGCGGATTTAATCGCTTCCCATGTAAATATCAATTTAGAAGAACGACAAACCTTGCTCGAAACTACCGAAGTTAAACAAAGGCTGTCCAAACTCTTGCCATTGCTTGCTCGCGAAATTGAAGTCCTCAACATTGGCTCTAAAATCCAGTCCGAAGTCGCAAACGCAATGAGCAAAAGCCAGCGCGATTATTACCTTCGTGAACAACTGCGCGCAATCCAAAAAGAATTAGGAGAAGAAGACCCAAACGCCGCTGAAATCAAGCAACTTAAAGAAACGCTCGAAAAAGCCAACCTACCGGAAGAAGCCCGCAAAGTAGCCAATAAAGAACTCGAACGACTTCAACAACTTAACCCCGCGATTGCCGAATACTCAATTTCCCGCAACTATCTGGACTGGATTTTAAGTCTTCCATGGAATAAAACCACACAGGACAACTACGACCTCGAAAAAGCCGCCCAGATACTCGATAAACAACACTACGGTTTGCAAAAAGTAAAAGACAGACTCCTTGAATTTCTGGCTGTTTTACGACTAAGACAGGAAATAAAAGGACCCATCCTTTGCCTCGTTGGACCACCGGGAACCGGAAAAACATCCCTTGGCAAAAGCGTGGCAGACGCCCTCGGTCGCAAATTCATCCGAATATCACTCGGCGGACTTCGCGATGAAGCGGAAATTCGTGGACACCGTAGAACCTACGTTGGCGCAATGCCAGGCAGAATCATCCAGAGCCTTCGCCGCGTTGAATCCAGAAACCCTGTCATCCTCTTTGATGAACTGGACAAAATCGGCTCCGATTTTCGCGGAGACCCTGCTTCTGCCCTTCTTGAAGTGCTCGACCCACAACAAAACAATTCCTTTGTTGACCATTACCTTGATATCCCATTTGACCTCTCCCGTGTCCTGTTTATAACCACCGCTAACTGGCTTGAACCGGTCCACCCAGCCCTCCGAGACAGATTGGAAATCATCAATATCCCGAGTTACACCACACAGGAAAAATATCATATTGCCAATCGTCACATAATACCGCGTCTTTTAGATGAACACGGACTAAAACCGCGACAGATAAAAATCCACCCATCCACAATAAAATCCATAATCACCGATTACACACGCGAAGCAGGCGTCAGACAACTCGAACGCGAACTCGCCGCCCTCATGCGAAAAGCCGCCCTCGATATTTCAAGAAATGGAAGCAAAAAAATCGTATTCAAGCCAGAAGACCTTGTAAACCAATTGGGACAACCAGAATTTAAATCAGAAGAAGCCGAAAAAATCTCAGACTGTGGAATTGCCCTTGGAATGGCATGGACTCCCGTCGGGGGCGAAATATTATTCGTCGAAGCCACAAAAATGCCAGGCTCCGGCAAACTAATTCTTACAGGTTCACTCGGCGATGTCATGAAAGAAAGCGCCCAGACAGCCCTCAGTTACCTCAGAAGCCAGGCAGATAGACTCGGGCTTGATTTTTCTAATTACGATAAAACAGACATTCATATCCACGTCCCTGCCGGAGCCACACCAAAAGACGGACCAAGCGCAGGCGTGACCATCATTGCCGCCATTACTTCTGTTCTAATGAAAAAACCCGTGCGTTCAGAAGTTTCCATGACGGGCGAAATAAGTCTTCGCGGCAGAGTTCTAAAAGTCGGCGGCATTAAAGAAAAAGTGCTTGCTGCCGCTCGCCACGGAATCAAAGAAGTCATTCTACCAGAAGATAACAAATCCGATTGGCATGAAGTCCCGGATGAAGTCAAAAAGAAACTCACACCACATTTTATCAAAAAAATTGACGAGATTTTCCCGGTTATATTTGGAAAATCAAATAATTAATCCCGATAAATCATCCTTTCTCCAACTCGAATGAAATTTTTCGACGCGCACAATCACATTTATGACAAGCGTTTGGAACCATTCCTCCCTCAAATTATTCCTCAAATTCCTCTGCTTCCAATCTCCGCAATGGTTGTAAACAGCGCCAGAGAAAACCACTTCGAAATTGTTGGTTCACTTTCCATACAATACAAATGGATGATTCCATCATTCGGAATTCACCCCTGGTATGCGGAAAAAACCTCCCATCGCTATCTTGACACCCTGCATTCTGCGCTCAATAAATTCGGAGGTTGCATAGGCGAAATTGGCTTGGACACCTATATTAAAAATCATAATATCGAAAAACAACTCCAGTTATTCATCGCGCAATTAAAAATTGCCGCTGAACTCAACATTCCAGCGAGCATACACTGCGTAAAAGCATGGGACTTGTTATTAGAAGTTCTTCAATCTAATCCACTCCCTCAATGCGGCATACTGATTCATTCTTACGGCGGATTAGAAAAATATATCCAACCACTCGCAAAACTTGGCGCTTATTTCTCATTCCCGGGATATTTTGCCCGCGAAAACAAACTCCCTCAACGCGAAAGTTTTAAATCAATCCCACTTGAACGAATCTTAGTCGAAACAGACGCTCCAGACCAACTGCCGCCGGACTTCCTGATCACACACAAAATTTCAGACAACTCCGCTAAACCAATTAACAGCCCGCTCAACCTGCCGAGAATCTATCATTATCTTGCCCAATTTTTTAATATAAATTCCACGGAATTTACCTCAATCATCGAAAACAATTTCCTCAGATTATTCGGCAGGTTTATCAGAACCATTTGAACAAATTTTATAAATCGGATACGTTCAGATGGTTTAATTTGACTTTGCGTTTTTATGATTTAAACTAATTTAACAAATAATCAAATAAGAAATAAACCAAACAACCGAGGACTATATGAAAGGCAACGAGAAAATCATTAAAACCCTTAACACCCTGCTTGCAGAAGAACTAACAGCCATAAGCCAATATATGGTTCATTCTGAAATGTGCGCAAACTGGGGATATGAAAAACTTCACGAAGCCATCGAAAAACAGGCAAAAGACGAAATGCTCCATGCCGAATGGCTTATCCAGAGAATCATATTTCTCGAGGGTACACCGATTGTCCAAAAACTAAATCCTATGAAAATTGGCAAAACCGTGCCGGAAATGGTATCAAACGACGGAAACGCTGAACTCTCCGCGGTTAAAATGTACAACGACGCCATCGCTGAAGCCCAGGAACTCAAAGACTATGGCACAGCCGACCTGCTCACTAAAATTTTGAAGATGGAAGAAGACCACCTCGACTGGGAAGAAACACAAAAAGACCAAATCGAACAACTCGGCTTGCAAAACTATCTCCATTCAAAAGTTTAATTACCCCCTAAACGCAAAATTATTTGCGTGGATAAATTATAATCGCAAATACAAACACAGTTTCATATACACTCAGGCAAATAGCCTGAGTGTATTTATTTACACACATTATCACTTCTTGATTTTTACAACCACCGACCTTGTAAACTGTGGCAGAACAATCATCCCATTGCTTATTTCCTTTTCCGTCCACGCATTCTTCCATGGGTCATAAATAAGAGCGCCCTTCGGATGCGGTTTCCCCAAAATCTTTGTTAAATCAACCTTTTCCTCTACTACAAGCTCCGGCGAAACGCCATCTCGCAATTCGCTCATCCAATCATTCTTACTGTCCCGACACCATACAAGAACTGTTTTCTCCCCACTGAGCACATAAACACGCAACCGCCCATTCTCCAACATTGAAGGAATAAAATGTTCATACGCCGGGTCAACGTCTTTCACCGCCTCCGCAAACCTCCCGAAATGGTACCACAAATTATTGCGGTCAACATAAACATCCCAGTGCCATATCTGTCCAGCCCCTGCTGCCCCCGCAAAAAACGGCGCAAACAAAACATCGTGCAATATAATCCCATCTCTATCCTTTCCATAAAGTTTAAAAGGACCCGTGTGGCGCGGCTCAACGGCGCCACTCTCCGCAAGAATAACCGGTTTGCCAGGATTATAACTTAACAATTCACGAACCGCATCAGCCGCAAGAACATCAACCGGACCATGACACACCTCCAACTCAGCCCCGAGGTCAAGATACCGATGAACCTGCGCAATATCGTTCCCTTTCAATAAACTGTGCCGACGATATAAATCACGCGCCCCTGACCTATCAAAACTTCCCAAACTCTGCATTGCCATATTCTTGGGAAATAGCCGATGCAACTCGCCAAGCATAACCTCAGTCCACGGCATATAATACCTATCCCCTGTTGCAACCGCATTGACCTCGTTCCATAACTCCCATCCAAAAATTGCAGGATTATCTCCATACCGACTCCGAAACCATTCAATCTTCCTCTTAAACTGCTCCCGACTCTTCTCACCGGCAAAAAAATCCGCAAGATTTGTTGCCGGCCCCCCCATCGAAATATGATGAATTGGTTTGTGTGCCCATTTCTGACGCCCATCCACTTCAATCGTCCGAAAATGCTCCATCGTAAGTTTAACCTTTATCCCATACCGTTTTGCCATCTCGAGCATTGCATCAATCCGCTTTGCCTTTTCCCCATCATAAACACCGCTCTTTTGATGCTCCACATCCCAGAAAGGCGAACTTATCCAGACACGAATATAATTTCCACCATTCGAAGACAGTTTTCCCATCCACTCCTCCATTCGCGCCAGCCCCTTAGCATCAACAGTGTCTGGGTGAATAAGATTAAGCCCGATTGGAATATACGCCTTACCGTCGCTCAACTCAAAGTATCGCGAATCACGAGGACTTACCCGTACAAACATACTGGAAACCTCCGATGCCCTGATAACTTGAGAAGAAATCAGAACAAATACACAAACAAAAACAATGAATAACAAATGGGAAATGGATTTCATATTATGCCACATTTACCAAATAATTCCTCCAAAATCAATCCTGACAAATTTAAAAACATTCAGAAAGACTATGCATATAAAAACCATACGCGGCGCACAAAAATTAATATCATGTCGGCATAACTCATGCTTAATAACAAATACACCATAGATAAAGCAAAGAAAAGTTTGCCCGAGCAGAAATCCAACCATCACCTCTGGACTGTGGCGGCAAAAAATCTCGCAACACTGGAAAAACACCACTTCGCGCAATATCTTAAATTCGACATTTTATATCTTTAGATTTGTTAAAAACTAACACCCATCAAGAGAACTTCTCTTCCAGCTTCGCAATATGAAATTGCCGCCGCCCTCCACGTTTCCCACAAAAGCGCCCACCCCACTCTAAATTTTTTTTGATAAATTATTGAGACTACAACGTCTACTTATATAGAAGAATTATAACTCAATGCCGAATCTGGATTAGCGATTTGGTAAAAGTATTATCGTGTAGATTTTTTTCGCGTATAGTTGGCGTTTTTTTGGATATTAGATGAACATTCAGTAAAAAATGGGAGCGGCATCGCTCGGTCACACACGATGCCGCCCGTAGTTCGCGGAGGATAATTCAGAGGCAACCCCTTACCTCTGAATGGAGGAAAATGTTATTGCAATTTTTGTTTTGCCTCAGCAGGAATGTCCAATTTAGTTGTCCCAACATCCTTGACTTCCACCGTAGTGGTTCGGTCAATGTTCACGTCGTTATTGTTAAATGTAACTGTCCCCTGAACGCGATATTCGTATTTAGTAAGAAGACCGTCTTTTATCCAGAATTTTGCCGAACCTTTTGCGTTTGACGCTTCAGGCTGGTTAGCGCCTCCACGACCGCCAAACATCAAAAATTGACGGGCGCCTTGTTCAGTTAGTTCACAAGTATAAACATCGCCTTCTTTTTTAATTTCTTTTGCGGCTTTAATCAACTCATCTGCTTGCGCGGCGGGGGCTTTAAAGTTTCTTAACATCCTCCCCATGAACGCTCCTCTGCCGCCCTGACCACCACCAGCACCAGGTTGTGGCGGTTCTTGCCATGCGCCCTCTTGTGTTTTAACAACAACCTTTTCACCTTTCAAAACCGCTTCGGTTGTCTGGTCTCCTCGCGTCATCTTCAGATAGGTAAAACCATCTTTTTCGGTTTTGCCTTCGGTTGGCCCACCAGCTCTTCCTTGTCCCGTTGCGGTTTGAGTTGTGGATGTCCAACTGTAATTTGGTTTATCCGCAAGGTTTTTTACAGCGGATTTGACCTCATCTATCGCCGCGCCAATGGCTAAAAAGGCGCTCGTCACCAGCAATGTTGTTCCAACAAAAATAGTTTTTTTCATATTTTAACCTCTTCATAAATTAAGACGAAGGCTTTCTAATTTTGGTTACAGTTTAGCATCAAATTTTTTAATTTTTAATTAATAAGGAAACAGTTCAGATTGTGTGTCTTGCAAATGAAGAAACATTTGATCCCGTTTTTTACAATTCAGGTTTATTTTAAAACGAGATGTTATTTAGTTTTTGATATTGGCACAGCAACTTGATTTTGTTGGAACATCTTATTGATATTTTCGGCAACTTTTACACCATCTGCCACAGCCTGCACCACGGTTCCACCGCCATTAATTATATCTCCTGCGGCAAAAACATTCGGGCAGGAGGTTTGAAATGTTGATTTATCCACCCAGAGCAAGCCATTTTCAGTAAATTTCAGGTCTTCAAGCGCTGAATGAGTTTGTGAATCTATTTTTTGTCCGATGGCTTCCACGAATAAATCCCCGGGAAGTGTGTGTTCGGTTTGGGGCAGGGGAATAGGTTTCCTTCTACCAGAAGCATCTGTTTCGCCAGGTAGCGTAAAGACAACTTTTAATCCTTTTGCAACACCTTTATTATCAATATCATACGAAACTGGCATAATATTGGTGAGTATATTCACGCCAAGTTCAAAAGCAAAATGTATTGATTCGTGCCATGCTGGCATTTCTTTAAATGACCTCCTGTAAACAATGAAAACATCTTTTGCCCCAGCAAGTTTTGCACAACATGCGGCATCAAGGGCAGTATTCCCACCACCAATAACGAGTATTGTTCCTGAGCATTTTTCCCCATGTTTTACTCTTCTGAGAAATTCAAGTGCGCCAACAACACCTTTTTCAGGACGTGGTCCGTTCTGGAGTGTTAAAGATTCTTGCAAACCTGAAGCAATTATTATCGCGTGAAATCCAGATTTGAATAGTTTTTTGATGTTTAAATTTTTACCAAGACTACCATGTTGAATTTCAATGAGCCCGTTATAAGAGTTCAGAACATCTTTAATTTCCGTTCGCAAAATGTCTGAGGGCACGCGCATTTCCGGAATTACAGATTCTACAAGTCCGCCCGGGTTTTCTTTCTCGTAGATTGTTACTCTATGACCTGCTTCCGCCAATTTTGCCGCGGCGGCAATTCCGGCTGGGCCTGCACCTATAACTGCCACTTTTTTGTCCGTGGAGATTGGTATTTTGCGTGGTTCGCGCGTCCAACCTTCGTCAAGAGCCATCTTGCTTACCCATTTTTGAAGACGTCTGATGGATATAGACTGGTTGAAGTGTTGGTTAAGGCACCCTTTTTCACACTGGACTTCAGCGGGGCAAACGTAGCCGCAAATTGTTGAAAGTATGTTTGATGTTCTGAGTGTTTCATAGGCATCCCGAAATTGACGTTCGGCAATCTGACTGATGAATTTTGGAATGTTAACACCTGCGGGACAATTTTCAGCGCACAAAGGTGGTTCGCATTGTCTGCATTGATTGGCAAGCTGGATAATTGTATCTGTAGCATCTTCACGGCATTTTTTGTATATTTGCGAATAAACTTTGTAATCCCTTGGAACACAACCTGTTTTGCCGCCGTCTCTCATAATCTGAGTGCACGCAGAGCAGGCAATACAGGATTTTTCTTTGAACATTAAGCCAAATTCTTTCAGGTCTCGGACGCAATCAGGATATGCAAACGCCA
Organism: Verrucomicrobiia bacterium; assembly: GCA_026417275.1. Next base: position 21,933 of record JAOADO010000012.1, on the reverse strand, counting down.
TTCTGCCAATTCCGATTAGGGATGCCCACCCTTTTTCCACAGATGCCGCGGCAACATACGGGAAAAGATGCCTTAGCCATGAGTAACCTCCACCAACGACCAGTAGCTTTGGGAATGTTTGTTGAATTTGTTTAACAATATGGATAAAACGCTCAACTCCAATAAGAGGATGTTCTTTGGGAACTGGGGCGCCAATCGTTGGTTTATCGAATGGTCTATTTATATGCGGATTGTAATACGGGTTTCCAATGGTAATGTTCACAAGCGGAGCGCCATTTTCCATCAGAAACTTAACAAGTTCAATGGGTTCTGAAAGGTCTGGTTCCATTGACCCATCGGTTTTCATCCCGAAACCGTATGGATAAGGCATTGCGTCGTAGGCGTTCATTCGGGATGTAACAATCAGTTTGGGAACAGCGGAGCGAATTTTTTTAATTATATTTTTAAAGAAACGAACGCGATTTTCAAACGCCCCCCCGTAAATGCTGTTTTCTCTGATATGCGATGCATGGAGTTCAGAAATTAGATAACGATGGCACGCTTTTATATCCACAGCGTCAAATCCTGCTTTGTAGGCAAGTACAGCGGCTTCTACATAGGCATCCTCGAGCCTCATCAGTTCTTCATCTGTAATAAGCGGATAGTCCGACGGCAGATTGTGCGTGGGGTCAAGATAAACCGAGTGATGAGCAATAATGGGGGATGGCTTTCGTCCTGGTTTGCTGTATCTGCCAGAATGAGTCAATTGGACAACAAGCAATGGTCTGTGTTTTTCTCCGAATGTTTGTTTTGCCGTCTTAAGTGTTTCATCCACAAGCTGTTTGAAACCGTATAGTGAGTTTTTATTAAGCCAGAGTTGGCGCGGATTTGCCCGAGCTTCTGGAACTACCGCTGTGGCTTCAAACCATAGAACGCCTGCACCGCCAGCCGCAAAACGACGGTACCGTCGAAATGTCAATTCATCCGGAGAGCCATCTGATTTGCCATCGCAACCTTCCATCGGAAGAACAACAAACCGATTTGGAAGGGTAAATTTTCCGCATTCTACCTTCTGGAACAAACAATCAATATTTTTGCTAACCCACAGGTCAACATCCAGCTGGCGGATTTTTTCCCTCAAGTCTTCAATTGTCCTCAAATTAAAAGACTCATGCGTTTTTTTGTTTCTTGCCATTGTATAACATTCTTATTTAGAAGCGAAAATATCGCAAATTATTTTTGAAAACTTAAAAAGCGTGTTGGCTAAAAAAGTAAAAAGCCAGGTTTAAAATCCTGGCTTTCTGGCGTTTATTAAAATATTAAAAAGTCGGCGGCGATTAATTATTTAGCCACGGCTTTCGAGGGAGCAGTTTTAGCCAGCCTTTCCGCTATTCTGGATTTTTTTCTGTCCGCCGTGCCTCTTTTAACGACGCCATATTTAACGGCTTTGTCAAAAGCTGAATAAACAGTTGAGAGGAATTTTTTAGCCTCTTCTACTTTGTTTTCTTTTAACAGTGTATTAAATTTCTTTTCAATCGTTTTAAGGCGCGATTTGACGGCATGATTTTTCATGTGCCGTCGTTCGCTTTTTCTCATTCTGCGTTCTGCACTTAATGTGTTCGGCATAATCCGTTCTTATCCGTGTTTTTAAGGTTAAAACAAATATATAATAACAAGGAAATTAAAACTACTCAATTTTAATAATTTGTCAATGGCAATCAGCGATTAGTTTTAATTTTTTGAATTAGCGGTCCAACAATCTCCCAGATTTGCGAGGCTATTGGCTCTATTTCACGGGTTGCATCAACTTTCTTTATCCTCTGTGGTTCCCTGTTTGAGATAAACTCGAATCCTTCATGAACGCGCTTGAAAAATTCCAGATCGGCTTCTTCAAATCTATCGCGGATTCGAAGGTTCTGATTGTTATTATGCAAAGTAGACGCAGAATTTAACTCTGAATTGCGCAATTTTTGCCGCTGATAGATTATTTCAATCGGGATGTCAAGAAGGATGGTCAGGTCTGGTATTGTATTCCCAACAGCGAAATCAATGATTTTCAAAACGTCTTCCAAATTTAATCCACGCCCAAAGCCCTGATAAGCAATTGTAGAATCGTAAAATCTGTCGCAAAGGACGATTTTACCCTCTGCAAGTGCAGGACGGATTATTTCTCTGACTATCTGCGCCCTGCTTGCATTCATGAGCAAAAGTTCGGTTTCAGGCACCATTGCAAAACCGTTGATGCTGTGTTTTAAAATATGACGGATTTCTTCACCAATTGGCGTTCCACCAGGTTCGCGCAGGCAAATTACGTCAAATCCCTCCGATTTAATTTTTTCTGAAAGAATTTTAATCTGAGTGGATTTGCCGCTACATTCCGTACCTTCGAATGTTATGAAAAATCCTTTACGCATCTTAACGGCGGTTGGATGAAGTCGGTGCAGTGTTTTTTTGGAAATCTCCGACCATGTATTCGACAAGGGAGAAAATTTGTTCGTCGTCCAAAATCCCGTTGTTAGCTCTGGAGAATGCTGGCATAAGCGAGTCTGGCTTGCCGTACATGATGATTTGAGCCCAGTAATCGCGGTTTTTCGGACGGGGCGGATTACGAAGGTCTGGAACCATGCTGGCGCGCTTTTCGGCGTCATGACAGACAGCGCATGTAGTTTTGTAAAGTTCAGCACCCATTTTGCCAATCGACGGCGTTGCATGGCATCTTGCGCAATCTCCTCTGAAAACGGACTGTCTATTAACCCTTGCAATAAGTTGGTTCCTTTCCCGTTCTTCTGGAGTGGTGCTCATCAAGTCCGGAAATGGAACCCGCGCAGTTGCGGCGAGTATTTTCATACCGTGCGATGAATTCAGCGAGATAGTCTTGGTTATCTGCCCGGTTTTGCCGCGAACGTCCATTTTCACTTTTATTTCCCCGTTTTCACCAGGCGCCAGTTTCCACGGCAACGATGGCAACTGCGCAACCGTGCAACCGCAGGATGTGTGCACGCTGTTAATTGTAACTTCGTTTGTGGAAACGTTGGTTACGTAAAAAGAAAACGGAATGTCCAGTTCGCCAGCTTTTGCGTTGTATTCTTTTGCCTCTGCATCAAAGACAAGCACGTTTGTAGGAATATAATTGTATTGAAACGACGGTTGGGGCCATCCAGATTGCGGTTGTGTCTGTGAAAAACAATTCATCCATAGCATTCCAATACTCATTGCAATTATGGCATACAACCCTTTTTTATGGAATAAATTCATAGTCTAAAATTAATTCAAGCCCATAAAATCGGCAACACAATAGTTATTGCGTCCAATCCCAAAAGGCTGAATCCTTTATTTTTGATTTGAAACCTTAAGCTTATATTCAGAAGAAAGTTTGCTGTCTGGGTAAGGACTCGGAATGGAGTTCACCATATATTCAAATTTATAACGATAATAGATTATGTCCTGGTCTGGCGGCACCTGTATAACACCCTCCCACCTATTAGTCATTAACGGGGTTCGCTCCATCGGATAAAAATTCGTCCCAATCATTACATACGCTTTAATTGTGTTTTCACGAATTGTCTGTTGGTGAGTCTTCCATGCCGCTTCAACTCGATACATGTTGGTTGGGTCGCGGGGCAATTGAGACGGTGTAAGGTTTGTAATCGTCGTACATCCCGCTCCCAATATCATTCCTATACAGACTAATGCTAAAACGCTAAATCTTTGCATAATAAATTAGCCTTACAAATATTTGAAAAGATGTAAAGTTAATAAATAAACAGTCGTTATCTTAACTTCATCTGGCTAATTGTTATATTAAAAACTTAGTAATATTTGCCAGATGTACATGTTCGCCATCGAATCAATGTTTTCCCAGACTTGTCTGAGCAAGTCAACGTCACCTGTCAACTGTGGCAATTCTTTGACCTTTTCCTCCCATGGAAAACAGACGCCCGGTTTGACCACCGGTTTGATATGCTCTGGCATACCATGAATTTTTTCTCGAGAAGAAACAGAGTCTGGCAATTCCGCAGGCGGTATAATTTCGGGATTGTAAGATGGCGTGGAATAAACACCATACTGACGCGTGAATTCCGTCATAACTTTCAAATTTTCAATGCTGGTATCATTTTGCATGATAGCGCCAGCATCCATGATGTAGCCGCCATCCACAGCAACTTCGTCAATGACCCGTTTGCAGAATTCCCTCACCTCTTCTGGTTTGCCATAACTTAATAATACATTGGGTATACCGCCGCTGATACAGAATTTGTCACCGAGTTTTTTGTGAACCTCAAAAACATCGTCTCTATCCGTGTGGAAAACTATACTTCTCTCTGGCAGTTGACGAAATGCGTCTAAGTGCGCTGCCCATTTACCCTCGGCGTAGAACAGCGTTTGATGTCCGTGTTTCCAGAATTCTTCTATAATTGGCTTTAGAGTGGACCAGTAATGGGTTTCGAATTGTCTTGGATTTATAAACGGAACACACCCACGATGCATCCAGAAGCCTATGGGAACAAGTTTGTTCGGGTCTGCAGTGGTTAAACCTACATGGCACAAATGCGGCATCAGCGCCTCGCACGCCTGGAGGACCTTTTTCGGCTGAGAATGCATGTCCATCATCAACCCAACATAGCCGCGCAGTTTATCGGCTATTATATCAAAAGGGGCTTTAAAAATTCCAGAAATTGCAGACACTACGCCGCATTCTCTTCTGAGTTTTTCCACCTGCGGACCAAATGCATAGAAATAAGAAAGCATTGCCATTGCCCCTTTTACAAAAGACAAATTATTTCGATAAGTTGAGGGCTCGCCAATCTTGCTCACCTCTGTGGAAACCCTTGGCAACCACACATTATATAAAAATCCTGTTGGGTCCTTTATCAATTCGTCATATTCATTTGCCTTCATGAAGGCGTCTTCTTCCGATGGTTCTATATAGTTGAAGCCGACATCATGAGGAATGCCAATTCCGGGAATACCGTAATATTTAAGCCCGATAGCCTGCGCCAAACCAGTCCACACATAAACCATGTTGGGTACCACGGCATCCCAGTCGAAATCCTTTGCGCATTTAACCGCGGCATCGAACGCTTTTGTATAATCATGAACAACTTCCTGACAGGTGTAGCCGGCGTATTTTGCCGTGAACTCAGCGACAAACGGTCTTATTGGAACACAATCCGGCTTTTCATTTCTCATCGCCGCCACATAACGACGCAACCTCTGTTGATACAATTCCTCTATCTTCATAATGGATTAAAACCACAATAATAATTCTACACAATTTAGCCAGAAAAAATTAAATCAACACGGTGTTTACTGAAACATGTTGGAAACTTCATTTATTCCCGACCCTAATAGAGCAGTATTGCTATCGCCGCACTCCCCAGAAAAAACTCCAGAATGGCATCCAATGTTTTGTTCAAGCAATTGAGAGTTCAAAGAAGGGAAAATCAAAAGATTAAAAAAATTTTACATTCTCCGAAATAATAGTGGACACTCAGGGGAACAACGAAAAATCTGTTATATCCTGAAATATCCTGAAATACGGCTTCTATCTAACCGCTAATAATTGAATGGCAATCAGATTTAACCCCTTTTAATAAATTGCCTGCCAGGACGGAAATAAAAACTATTGCGAACTTTCATCCTCTTCGCCCTGTTCCTCCTTTTCAATCTGACTTAGAAAAGCGGACATATCCTCGACCTGGTCGAATAATGTTCTTGTGACGTAAATCGGTTTTTTATTGGCTATGGCAATAGCAATGCAATCGCTTGGACGGGCATCAATTTCCACAATCTTTGTTCCAAGTTCGTTTTCCTGTTTCAGGAATAAACGGGCATAATACACGGAATTTCTAAGTTCGGTAATGACTACATTTTCCACACTTATGCCAAACCCCTTGAAAATATTAGTCATCAAATCGTGCGTCAATGGACGTTCACGGGGAATTTCTCGCAACAGCATACTTATCATCATGCCAATGCCATGCTCGACCTGAACAACAAAAACCTTGTCCTCGTTTCCCAAAAAAATCGCCACCCCGCCGTCAGAAGGCAGTAATCCCCGAACGCGCACTGCGACCACATTGCTTTTCATACGTAAATCTAAACCCACTAAATAATAAAAACAAGGTTTGAGAATTTAAATATTTAATTTTTTATTATCAACATATATCCGAATGTATGATTGGTAATGTAAACAACCCGAAATATTAAGCAAAAACCTTGTTAATTAATCCTTCTTACCGGAAATAAAACGAGTGAATGATTGAACAAATATTTTCGTCGAATTTTCATATTGTGTGGTATATTTGATTAGAACACCATGCCAGAAGAGAACAAAGCCTCAAACAAACGAAAAAAAAGGACAACATGTCCTCAAAATAATGGTAAAACATCTTCCTTACCAAAAGATAGTGCAAGCAAATACCCGATAGCTTTAGCCTCTCCTGCAGAAATTGAAGAATGCGATTTTTTCCGCGCGATATTCAAAGGCTCGGATGACGCGATTGTATGCGCAGACACAACAGGAACAATATTTTTATGGAATAAGGCGGCAGAAAGAATTTTCGGGATAAATCAATCTGAAGCAATTGGCAAAAAACTCGAATTTATACTGGACAGGGAGAACAAGACTGAAAATGGCAAATTGCGGGAACTGTTTAAAAATTGCGAAGGAATACAGAGCATTAATTATGAGTATGTTAGAAAAGATAATAAGTCTGTTAAACTGATGTTAACTGTAATTCCTGTTGGTCAAGATAATAATAACACTTTAATTGGAATTGCTGTTGTGGCACGCGATGTTACCGTTCAAAGAACAGCGGAGGAAAAATTACGCGCATCCGAAGCATTCTACCATTCACTTGTCGAAACTTTACCTCAGAATATTTTTCGCAAAGACCTTGAAGGACGATTCACGTTTGCTAATAAAAGATTCTGTCAATCGCTTGGCATACGCCTTGAGAACCTTGTTGGTAAGAGCGACTTCGATTTTTATCCGCCAGAACTTGCAAAAAAATATTCTAATGACGACCAACATGTAATTAAAACAGGAAAAACATTTGAAACCATTGAAGAACATCAGCCGCCAGGTGGAAACAAAATGTATGTTCAAGTGTGTAAAACGCCAATTCTGGATGCCGACGGCAGGATAATCGGAATCCAGGGGATTTTCTGGGACATTACAGAACAAAAACTCGCTAAAGATAAACTGATTGAGGCGAATATTGAACTTGAAAAACGCAAACAGGAATTGCTCAAAGCGTTAAATGAATTAGAAAAATCTCATGAAGAACTAAAAGCCGCCCAGAATCTTCTGATTCAAGCGGAACGAATGGAAAGCGTCGGAAGACTTGCCGCTGGTGTGGCGCATGAAGTGAAAAACCCGCTCGCCATCATTCAATCTGGCATAGATTATTTGCGACAAACAGAAGCGATAGAAAACGAAACAGTGGCATCCGTCATTCAAGACATGCGCGAAGCTTTAGTGCGTGCAGACGGTGTGGTCCGCGGCATGCTCGACTTTGCCGCATCTCAAGAACTCGGAGTAAACTCGGAAAATCTAAACGCAATCATGGAAACCTCTCTAAACCTGTTAAAACACGACTTAAACAGAAATAAAATCACTGTTGTCAAAAATTTTTCATCAACATTGCCGCAAATCCTGGCAGACCGTACAAGGATAGAACAAGTGTTAGTGAATTTGATAATGAACTCCATGCATGCGATGCCACACGGCGGAGTATTGACGGTAAGGACATATTCGAGAGTAATCCCTCCGGAAGAAGCGCCAGGCGAAACACAAATGTGGGGACTGAGACGATTTGAAGTTGGCGAAACCGTGGTTGTTGCCGAAATTGAAGACACCGGCTCTGGCATACCAAAAGAAGTTATGGCGAGATTGTTCGAGCCTTTTTGCACATCTAAAAAATCATCAAAAGGCACAGGACTCGGGCTTGCTGTCGCCAAGAAAATAATGGAAATGCACGGCGGAGAAATACAAATTACAAACCGCCCTGAGGGCGGTGTTCTGGCAAAACTAACATTCAGAGCAAATATAAAATAATTATGAGCAAAAAAACTGGCGGTCATTATGGAGAAAAAACGAGTGCTAATAGTGGATGACGAAGTCGCGTTCACCCGTACACTGCGGTTAAGCCTCGAAAAGACCGGTCTTTACGAGGTACGCGAGGAAAATAAAGGGAGACGCGTTCCTGCCGTATTAAAAGAATTTAAACCGCATGTGATATTACTTGACGTGTTGATGCCAGATGCCGATGGCGGAGCAGTTGCCGCAAGAATAAAGGCTGACCCAAATTTCAAGGATATTCCGATAATCTTTCTAACAGCCACGGTCAGCCGCCGAGAGGCTGGAGAAAAAGGAATTAACCGCGGCGGACTGTATTTTATCGCCAAACCCGCGCCTATCGAACAAATAGTCGAATGCATCGAGTCCCATTTTAAACCAGAAGAAACCAACGAAGACAAACTTCAGAAATTAAAAACAAAACAAGAAAATCTCCGCCGCCTCTCAGAAAATCATCCAGATAAAAAAGAAACATAATTACCCCGTATCCCGCAAAAAATAAAAAACTGTGGAGTCTCCACCAGCAATCTAAAATAATGATGCCCCGCCCTATGGTTTATATGTTATGCCCCCCGAGATTTCAAAAATTTCAACAATTGCCAATAACTGCGCTTAAACCTTTTTAAAACTCATTAAACCAACTTTTAAACCAGCCTTCACGGACGCGCTGCAAAAAACATTTTCCTCTATTGACAAATTTAAACTGTTATATTACTTTTCAAACGTTCGTTTTAAACGAACGTTCAATAATGATATGGGAAAAGATGAAAAAATAGATCCGAAAGAGCGTATACTCGATGTGGCGGAAAAAATCTTCGCCGAGAGCGGTTTTGAAGGCGCCTCTATGCGCGAAATCGTCAGAGCTGCAAAGGTGAACCTTGCCACTGTCTATTATTATTTCGAATCCAAAGAGGGACTTCTATGGGCGGTGCTGGACAGGCGGTTCGACCCGTTTTTTAAAGAACAAAAGGAAGCGCTTAAAAAACTCCAGGAAGAACCGGATAAATATACCCTCGAGGATCTTATCGTCTGCATGCTCCGAACCCCGCTCAGAATAGCTGAATCCGAACCGTCTCGAAGCCAGATTATTCGTCGTCTAATCGGCAGAATGGTTACAGAACCCCACAGGATGACCCAGGAGGCAAACAAAAGGCGGCACAAAGATTTGCGCGATGGATTCATCAATTTAATAAAATCCAAACTCCCATATCTTGATGAAAAAGACCTGCAATGGCGGTTTGAATTTATCTGGGGCGCCCTGTTTTTCATCCTCTGCAATCCCCAGAAAGTCGAATATATGAGCGGCGGCTTGTGCAATCCATCAGACACTGCTCAGGTGCTTAAACAATTGGTCAGATTTTGCTCTGCTGGTTTAAAGGCTCCCGGCGTTGGAGAAGATTCACAGAATAAAAATTCAGAAAACAAAAAGGATTTAAACAACAACAATCAATTTAAGGGAAAATTATGAAAAACATTAACTGGGTTAAAATATCCATAGCAGGAACGATTGCGATTCTTGGACTTACGGCGTGTTCGCCTAAACAAAATTCTTCAGCGCAAATGGCTCCAATGGTTTCGGTGGCGAAACCCATCGTGGGAACAGTGACAAACTGGGACGAATATCCTGGGAGATTTGATTCAGTCGAATTCGTCGAAATAAGACCTCGCGTTTCCGGTTACATTGAATCCATTCATTTCCAGGATGGTGCAGAAGTGAAAGCCGGCGACCTTCTGTTCATAATTGACCCCAAACCTTTTGAAGCCGAACTTGCCCGCGCAAACGCCGAACTTGCCCGCGCCAAAGCCTCGCTCGAACAGGCGCGCGCCAACAAAACACAGGCTGGGACACGGCTTGAACTTGCAAATAACGATTTAAAACGAGCCGAGAGTCTGCGTGCGGCGAAGGCGATTTCTGAAGAAGAATATGACCTGCGCTCCAAAACCTTTCGCGAAGCTACCGCCGCCGTTGAAGCGGCAAACGCGGCGGTGAGCGCCGCAGAATCTGCAGTTCACTCTGCTCAATCCGCTGTTCGTCTTGCCGAGTTGAATCTCGAATACACGCGCATCACCGCGCCGATAAACGGCAGAATTGGACGTCGACTTGTTACTGTGGGTAACCTTGTCCAGGGTGGCGGAGCCGCACCGGGAACTGTTCTTGCCACACTTGTTTCATTGGACCCGATATACTGTTACTTTGATGTCCCCGAACGTTCTTATTTAAAATATCGAAAACTTGCCATATCAAAAGATGGGAAACTCGTTCTGCCTTGCGAAGCCGCCCTGGATGGCGAAGAAGGTTTTCCACATAAAGGAACAATTGATTTCACAGACAATAAAATTGATTCAACCAGCGGCACAATCAAACTCCGTGGCGTGTTTGAAAACAAAGACCGCTCACTTATTTCTGGCGCATTCGCGAGGATTCGTCTGCCTATTGAGAAATTCGATTCAACGTTGTTAATCCCCGAAGGCGCCATTCTTTCAGAACAAACCCGTAAATACGTCTATGTGGTGAACAAAGACCAGACTATCGCCCCGCGTGTGCTGACACTTGGTATCCAGCAAGGAATGCAACGGGTTGTGGTTGGAGGACTATCGCCCGAAGACGATATAGTTGTGAGTGGTTTGCTCATGTTGCGTCCAGGTATTAAAGTTCAAGTGGTTGACCCGAACCAACCAGCGCAAATGCCTGGTATGGGACAACAACCGCAAGGGCAAACAAAACAACACGCTGCCGATTCCCAACAACAAGCAGCGCAGGGAGCGCCACAGGGCTCGGCAAATCCCAAAAAATAAGGTGATTTTTAACCTCTGGAGGGAAAGCTTATGAAATTCTCGCATTTCTTTATTAGACGCCCGATATTCGCAAGCGTGCTTTCGATTTTTATCGTGGTTGTTGGATTAATTTCGCTTTATAATCTGCCGATTGCGTCGTTTCCGGATGTCGCCCCGCCCACCGTTTTCGTTAGAGCGCAATATCCAGGAGCAAGCGCCCAAACAGTTGCCGACACAGTTGCAACGCCCCTCATGCAGGAAATCAACGGCGTTGAAAACATGCTCTATATGTCCTCCGCATGTAGCGCGGATGGTTCTATGTCAATCCAGGTAACGTTCAAGGTTGGCACAGACATTAACATGGCGCAGGTTCAGGTTCAAAACCGTGTCCAAACAGCGCTTCCCAAACTACCTGAAGAAGTTCGTCGTCTTGGTGTTGACGTTCGCAAACGTTCCCCGAGCATGACTATTCTTGTATCGCTCGTTTCTCCAAAGCGAACGCTGGATGAGGTGTTCATCAGCAATTACGCATATCTGCAGGTAAAAGACGTTCTTTCCCGTTTGCCTGGTGTCGGCGATGTGTTTGTATTTGGAGCGCGTGATTACAGTATGCGAATCTGGATTGACCCCGATAAAGCCGCATCCCGCAACCTTGCCTCCACAGATATTATCGCAGCAATAAGAGAACAAAACGTTGAAGTTGCGGGCGGCGTCTTTGGTCAACAACCCGCGCCTCCAGGCGTTCCAATGCAATTGGTTGCGCTGGTAAAAGGACGTTTAGCTTCAGAAGAAGAATTTGGAAATATAATCATTAAAACAGATAGCGACGGCAAAATCACACGTCTCAAAGATGTTGCCCGCGTTGAACTCGCGGCAAAAGATTACAGCATGGAAAGTTATCTCGATGGTACGCCGATGGTTGGAATTGCTGTGTTTCAATTGCCGGGGTCGAACCTGATTGAAACTGCAGATGCTGTTAAAAAGGCGATGAAAGAATTAAGCAAACGCTTTCCTGAAGGTCTTGAATACAGAATCCCGCGCGACGACTCTGAATACGTCCGCGCATCAATAAAGGAGGTTTTTGAAACTCTGTTCGAAGCAATGGTCCTTGTAACAATCGTTGTTGTTCTATTTCTTCAAACCTGGCGAGCCTCAATAATTCCGCTCATAGCTGTACCGGTTTCACTGATAGGAACATTTGCGGTCATGGCGGCACTCGGTTACTCGATTAACAACCTGACTCTATTCGGTCTTGTACTTGCAATCGGTATTGTCGTTGACGACGCAATCGTAGTTGTCGAAAACGTTGAACGCCACATTTCTGAAGGCAAAGACCCTGTTGAAGCAACAAAAATTGCTATGGAAGAAATCAGCGGAGCAGTCGTTGCCATTGCGCTTGTCTTGAGCGCCGTGTTTGTTCCAACGGCATTTCTACCCGGCATTCAGGGCAAATTCTATCAGCAGTTCGCGCTGACAATCGCTGTCTCTACAGTTATATCGGCGTTCAATGCTCTTACTCTTAGCCCCGCGCTTTGCGCTCTTATCCTTCAACCCCATCATGAAAAAACAGACCTGTTCTCAAAAATCATTCATGGAACGCTCGGCTGGTTCTTCAAAGGCTTCAACAAGTTTTTCGAAAGTTCGAGAAATGGTTATACTAAAGCGCTTAAACACATTATTCGTCACGGTGTTATTGCTCTGATAGTTTACGGCGGTCTGCTCGGATTCACATATCTTGGTTTTAAAACTGTTCCAACAGGATTCATCCCGCAACAGGATAAAGGTGCTTTAATCGGCTATGTTCAACTTCCAGATGGTGCTTCGCTCGAGCGAACTCGCGTTGTAAGTACAAAAATTTATAATATTCTTAAAGAAATCCCTGGTGTTCAGGCGGTTATTAAACTGGATGGTTTTTCTATGCTTTCCTTTGGAAGCAAACCAAACTCTGCGACATTTATTTTGAGACTCGCTGACTATGAAGAAAGAAAGAAACAGGGACTAACCGCCGAAAAAATTCTTGCGATGGTTCGTCCTCGCCTTGCAATGATTAACGAAGGCTTCGCCACGGCATTTAACCTTCCTGCTGTGGATGGGCTTGGTTCTGTGGGTGGATTCAAACTTCAGATTCAAGATAGGGCAAATCTTGGGTCGGCGGCTTTGCAAAGCGCCGCATTCGCCATGATGGGGGCGGCGAATCAGAACCCACGACTTTCGGGTGTTATCACAACCTTCCGCGCAAATGAACCGCAAATTCTGCTCGAAGTTGACCGCGAAAAGGCAAAGAAACTCCAGGTGCCACTCGGAAACATCTGGGACACACTCGGTATTTATATGGGCGGTGTTTACGTAAACGACTTCACACTCTTTGGAAGACCATTTCAGGTTCGAGCACAGGCGGATGCCCCGTTCAGAGCATATCCGCGTGATGTTCTTAAACTTAAGACCCGCAACCTTGCGGGAGAGATGGTTCCACTTGGCACAGTTGTCTCAATCAAAGAAATTACAGGTCCAACTTCATTGAATCATTATAATCTTTACCCAAGCGCGGATTTAAACGGTGCAACAGCCCCGGGTGTAAGTTCCGGCGATGCAATAAAAATTATGGAAGAACTGGCGCAAAAACTACTGCCACCTGGCATGGCAATTGAGTGGACGGAACTGAGCCTTCTTGAAATCATGGCTGGTAAAACTGGCATCCTGATATTTCCAATCTGCGTGCTCATGGTATTCCTTGTCCTTGCGGCGCAGTATGAAAGCTGGTCTCTGCCGTTTGCCATCATCCTCATTACGCCAATGGCTCTGCTCTTCGCAATCCTCGGCGTCTGGTTCCGCGGCATGGAAAACAACCTGTTCACCCAGATCGGGATGGTCACCCTTATCGGGCTTGCCTGCAAAAACTCAATTCTAATCATCGAGTTTGCGCGTCAATTGCAAGAAAAAGGCATGAACCGCTTTGAAGCCGCACTCGAAGCATCCAAACTCCGTTTGCGTCCAATTCTTATGACGTCGTTTGCGTTCACATTTGGCGTCCTGCCACTGATGATTGCCACCGGCGCAGGCGCTGAACTCCGCCGTGCAATCGGCACTGCCACATTCTGGGGGATGATTGGCGTAACCTTATTCGGCATCTTCCTTGCGCCAGTGTTCTACGTCGTTATAAGAAGAGTCACTGGCGAAAAATCCAAACCCAACAATCATTCATCCGCTCCAATAAAAGGTGCGCTCACAATCATCGCATTGATGGCGCTCGTTGGAACAATGCTCCTCTCTGGTTGTGCCGTTGGACCAAACTATAAACAACCATCCATCTCAATCAACCAGAGTTACTCTAACACAGGGACAAACTTTGTGTCCGAACCAATAGTCGTGGACTGGTGGAAACAGTTTGATGACCAAACGCTCATACGTCTTGTTTCCGAAGCAATTACCAACAACCACGACCTTAAAATCGCCCTTGCCAGAGTAAAAGAAACTCGCGCTATGCGTAATTTAACGAAATTCGACCAGTTTCCGACAATTCGCACCGATGGCGGTTACACAAAAGGCGTCCGTAGCAAGGACGGCAGTGGCGGTCTGTCGCGCGACAGCCGCGAATATGAACTCTTCGACGCAGGCTTCGACGCCACATGGGAACTCGATTTCTTCGGAAGAGTCCGCAGGTCTGTCGAAGCCGCAAACGCGGAACTCGCCATGATGGAAGAATATCGACGCTTTGTTTACGTAAGCGTGGTGTCCGAAGTGGCGCGAAATTATTTCGAACTCTGCGGCGCGTATAATGAACTGGAAATTGCAAAACAAAACGCAAAAAGCCAAAAAGAAACTTACGAACTTATTAAATCAAAATTCAATAGCGGACGCGGCACAGAACTTGATGTAAAACGCGCCGAATCTCAATGGAATGCTACAGAAGCAATGATTCCTGCGCTAGAAACACGCGTAAAATACGCCATACACAGACTTGCCGTCCTAACAGGTCGTCAGCCAACGGCTCTTGAAAACGAACTTGCTCAACCATTCGCATTGCCCAAAACCCCGACAAACATCTACATCGGAAATCCGTCCGATTTATTAAGACGCAGACCGGATATTAGAATGGCGGAGCGGTCTCTTGCCGCGGCAACCGCTCGTATCGGTATTGCTACTGCCGACCTCTTCCCGAGAGTCACATTCACTGGCAGTCTTGGACTCGAAGCAAAAAATTTGAGTGGATTCACAGAGGCTGGCGCCGACACATATTCATTCGGACCGCGCATAAGCTGGGCGGCGCTTGACCTTGGCAGAGTTCGCGCAAGAATCAAAGCCGCAAACGCCCGCGCCGAAGCTGAACTTGCAAGTTACGAAAAAACTGTAATCACCGCGCTTGAAGAAACAGAAAACACCCTTGTCCAGTACGGAAAAACGCTTGCCCAGCTCAAATACCTTGAAGACTCTGCAATTGCCGCCGAACAAGCGCTTGCCCTTGCCCAACAGCGTTTTGAACACGGCGTGGCAGATTACCTCACGGTCCTTGACGCTCAGCGTGTTCAACTCTCCGCCCAGAGCCAACTTGCCCAGGCAAAAACAAAAATGGCAACCGCGCTTGTCGCGGTTTACAAAGCCCTTGGCGGCGGGTGGGAAAATATTGAGAATTCACCAAATAATCAAAATCTCGCCACAAATAAAAAATAGATTTTTCGTAACAAATTTTAAATTGATAACGTCAAAGATATAAATGAGGAACTTAAAATAATACGAGAATACAATCTTATGAAAGCGGTTAAATGGATAATTGTGTTAGCGTTGCTTGCGGCGGCTGGCTTTGCCGGTGTACAGTATTTTCAGTCTAATAAAAAGAATGGTAAAGGAACCCAATTTAAAACTGCTGAAATAACGCGCGGCGATATTATTGCCACAATAACAGCAACAGGTGTAATTGAACCGGAGGAACTTGTGGACGTTGGTGCCCAGGTAGCCGGAAGAATCATTGCCTTTGGCAAGGATAAAAACGGCAATCTGGTTGACTACGGCTCAGAAGTCGAAGAAGGAATGATACTTGCCTATATTGACGATTCAATCTACAGCGCAGAAGTCGAAATGGCGACCGCGCAACTTGCCCAGGCAAAAGCTGCTCAATTGAAAGCCGAAGCCGACCTTCAACAATTCCAGGCAAAACTCGAACAAGCGCGCCGCGATTGGGAACGCGCCCAAAAATTAGGTCCGTCTGAGGCACTCTCCCCATCTGCCTACGATAGTTACAAAGCCGCTTACGAAATCGCACTTGCCAATGTCGCAGTCGGAAAAGCCTCAATAGAACAGGCTAAAGCCGCTGTCGAACAATCTACAGCAAGCCTTTCCCGCGCAAAAAGAAATTTGAGCTACTGCGTCATCAAATC
Organism: Verrucomicrobiia bacterium; assembly: GCA_026417275.1. The sequence continues at coordinate 5,724 of JAOADO010000012.1, read as the reverse complement.
CCCTGTAAAAGGTGTGATTATTGACCGCAAAGTAGACATCGGTCAAACAGTTGTAGCTAGCCTGAACGCACCCAGTCTGTTCTTGATTGCAAAAGACCTCAAGAAAATCCAGGTCTGGGTGGCTGTAAACGAGGCGGACGTTGGAATGATTTATCCAGGCATGCCTGTCCATTTTACAGTGGATGCCTTCCCGGGGCTTGAGTTTCATGGCGAAGTCAGAAAAATTCGGCTTAACGCCACAATGACTCAGAACGTGGTTACTTACACTGTTGAAGTAAGCACTGAAAACCCGGACCAAAAACTCCTTCCTTATCTTACCGCAAATGTTCAATTTGAAACTGGCAAACGCACAAATGTGCTAATGGTCCCAAATGCCGCTATTCGCTGGACTCCAAAAGAGGAATACATTTCGCCAGCGTTCAAACAAAAAGTCGGTGAAACTCAAATGTCCTCAAACGGTGAACGGAAAAAACAAAGACCACAACCAGACGCTGTTGCCTCCAAATTCCGCGAGGCTACCGTATGGATTGAAAAAGGCGGCTTTGTAGAACCGATAAAAGTCCTGGCCGGTTTAACGGACGGTTCATTCACTGAAATCCAGGGCGACGCTATTTCGGAGGGAATAAAAATTGTTGTTGGCGAACAAATTGCTCAGGTGGATAACACCGCCGGTGGTACCTCAAGCCCATTCATTCCGCGAATGACCCGTCAAAGACCAGGCGGCGCTACCGGTGGCGGAACAACTCCTGGCGCAGGCGGCTCGGGTGCGGGTCAACGCGGCGGCTCATTCGGAGGCGGAAGAATGTAAAATTAATGCCCTGTTGAAATGAACTTAATTGAAGTAGAAAATCTGACCAAAGTTTACAAACTGGGCGAAGTTGAACTCCAGGTTCTCAAAGGCATCACAATGTCAGTTGCCTATGGCGAACTTGTGGCTCTCATGGGCGCAAGCGGCTCCGGGAAAAGCACCCTGATGAACATCCTCGGTTGTCTTGATAGACCTACCTCGGGAAAATACCGACTCGACGGAAAGGAAATCTCGAATTTCTCTGTAAACGAACGAGCCAGATTAAGAAATAGCCTTATCGGGTTTGTTTTTCAAAGTTTTAACTTGTTGTCTCGAACAAGCGCCCTCGAAAATGTATTAATGCCGTTGACTTACGCGCACGAGCACATTTCCGAAAAAGCGATGAAAGAACGAGCAATAAAATTACTCGAAAAAGTTGGACTTGCAGACAGAATGGACCATCATCCGTCCCAGCTCTCGGGCGGTCAACAGCAAAGAGTTGCCATTGCGCGAGCATTAATAAATAATCCACGCCTTTTGTTAGCTGATGAGCCCACCGGAAATCTTGATTCCAAAACAAGCGTAGAAATCCTTCAAATGTTTCAGGAACTTAACAAAACCGAAGGACTCACTATTCTCCTTGTAACTCACGACCCCAATGTTGCTAAATACGCTCAAAGAATAATAAGAATAAAAGACGGGCTTATCGAAAACGGCAATGGTAATTCTGGCTCTGTAACAAATTCAATCAAACAAGTTCAAAAGGAGGATGGCATCAAATGAAATCCATCCGCACAATAAAAACATCTTTGCGAGCGCTCAGAAGAAACCTGATGCGCGCCGCTCTCACAACGCTCGGCATAGTCATAGGTATCGCGGCAGTTATTGCCATGATGGAAATCGGCAATGGTTCTTCACTGGCGATTCAAAAAACTATTGCCTCAATGGGCGCAAATATTCTGCTCGTCCTTCCAGGCACAGCGGCAAGTGGCGGCGTTACTTTTGGCATGGGCAGCGCTCTCACGCTTACCCCGCAGGATGCTGAGGCAATTGCAAACGAATGTCCTGCAGTCAGCGCCGCGGCGCCAATCGTTCGTGTCCGCTCTCAGGTTGTCTATGGTAATCGCAACTGGGTGCCAAATTTCATCTACGGCACAACTCCTGAATATTTAACTGTGCGCGAATGGGAAGACCTTGCGGAAGGCGAAGCCTTTACCGAACGCGATATCCGCAACTCCAGCAAAGTTTGCCTCCTCGGTCAAACCCTCGTCCGCGAACTATTCGAAGGACAATCGCCAATCGGAAAAGAAATACGAATTAAAAATGTTACATTCAAAGTCATCGGCGTTTTAAAACCAAAAGGTGCCAACATGATGGGAATGGACCAGGACGATGTCATACTCGCTCCATGGACAACTATCAAATATCGTGTAAGCGGCACATCCGCAACAGTCTCAAATCAAAGTTCATCAACATCCTCCTCCAGTTCTTCCTCCAGCAGTTATCTAGACCAACTTTATCCAGGCAGTTCGCGCGGTTTGTACCCTGAAACTTCTTCCAAAAACGCTTATGCGCCCCAGCCAGTCCGCTTTTCGAATGTTGACCAGATACTCGTTGCCACCAGAACTCCCGAACATATCCAAGCGGCTATGGAGCAAATTACCGCGCTGTTAAGAGAGCGTCACAGAATTCGCCCAGGTGAACCGGAAGATTTCAACCTCCGCGATATGACAGAAATCACTCGCACTATGAGCAGTACCACTCGTCTGATGACCCGGCTTCTTCTGGCCGTTGCAATGATATCTCTTATTGTCGGAGGCGTTGGCATCATGAACATCATGCTTGTCTCAGTCACCGAAAGAACACGCGAAATCGGTCTCCGCATGGCTGTCGGTGCCGAACCAGGCGATATTCTAAAACAATTCCTCACCGAAGCAATTGTCCTCTGTCTCCTCGGCGGAGCAATCGGGATTTCTCTTGGTAGATTAAGTTCACATATTGTGACGGCGGTTTTGGGTTGGCCCACCGCAACCTCAATCGAGGCTATCGTCGCATCTGTAGTTGTCTCAGTCGCTGTTGGCGTTGTATTTGGCTATTATCCAGCATGGAAAGCATCGCGTCTCGACCCAATTGAAGCACTTCGTTATGAATAAATTCTATACTAAAAATTTCAACATCAGAGAAACAATGAAACAAAATACATTTTTTTCGCACATATCTGTCATGGTTCTATCAACCGTCCTCTTATTATTGGTTGGATGCAAAGTGGGCCCCGAGTACAAATCGCCTCAGGCAAAAGTTCCTCAAACATGGGTAGCAACGAGCCTTGTTTCGAATCAGAATATAAAACCAACCATATCTGAAAAATCAGAGTTCGCCAGGTGGTGGACAAATTTTAATGACCCTGTTTTAACCAAACTTGTTGAATCTGCTCTTGAACAAAACCTTGATATTAAAATTGCAATCTCACGAATCCGCCAGGCGCGCGAAAGTTATGGAATTACCCGCGCCTCTTTATTCCCATCCAGCCAGGCATCCGCATCTTACAGTCGCTCCTATCAAAATCGCCCATCCCAGAGCGCAGATTCATTCCGCGCAGGCATAGACGCCCTATGGGAACTGGACTTCTTCGGTGGAAACAGACGTTCTGTCGAAGCCGCAATGGCTAACATAAACGCGGCGGTTGAGTATTTCCGCGACGTCCAGGTTGCCCTTGCCGCAGAAGTTGCCCTTAATTACATAAATTTAAGAGCAGTTCAGCAACAAATCTCAATTGCTACAAACAACCTGAAGATGCAACTTCAGACTCTCAACATTACAAGACAACGATACAAAGCCGGATTTGTCAGCAAACTCGATGTCGCAAACGCAGAAGCTCAAGCGGCAACCACAGAATCACAAGTTTCCACACTCGAATCATCCATGCGTCAAACAATGCACAATATCGCCTTCTTGCTCGGCAAACAACCATCGGAGTTAATCGAAGAATTGGAATGGAAACAACCCGTTTCGCCAGTCATACCAGAACCATCTCAGAATATTGTACTCAGTGTCCCTTCCGAGATTCTCAGACGCAGACCAGACATCCGGCGTGCAGAGGCGCAACTCCATTCTGCTACCGCTAAAATCGGCGTCGCAACCGCAGACCTATTTCCAAAATTCAAAATTACAGGAGGATTAACTTTGCAAGAAACTTCCCTCGGTGAACTTTTCACCCATCCCGTTCGTTCAGGCTCATTCGGTCCTTCAATTGACTGGCAAATCTTTAGCGCTGGCGCCATAAAATCCAATATAAGACTTCAAGAAGCCCTCCGGGACGAATCTTTTATCAATTACCAGAAGGTTGTTTTAAACGCCATAGCCGAGGTCGAAAACGCAATTGTAACCCTCGCAAAAGAGCAGGAACATGCCGCCTCACTTCAGAAAGCCGTAGATTCAAACCGCGAGGCTGTCCAGATTGCCCTCAAACTTTACACAGAAGGGCAAACAGACTTTCTCAATGTCATCAGCGCCCAGCGTTCACTCCTATCGTCCGAAGATTCCCTCGCCCAATCCCGCAGAAATATTTCCACCGCCGTCATTGCACTCTACAAAGCCCTTGGCGGCGACTGGTCTGTTTCACCACCGGAGACGACAGATTTGTCCCACAAGAATTAAACATCAAAAGTGCGTCTGAAATATAACTGTGTCTCCCTGTTGCTTTGCGACCTAATCGCCTCCATTCCTTGAAAAAACAGTTCAATCGCAAACACGGACTATTCTGAGTTATTCAATTCCCTTTTTATCTCTAATAATCTTACATCATCGAAATCTGCGTAAAATGGTGCATATGTGTCGCCTTTAAATGTGGATTTCCCTCTCAACCAGATGGAAATACTGTCAGATTTCGGTCTTATTGCCTGCGTCTGGACTACCAGAAACTGGCTATGAATTGAAGGCAAGTTTGTCCAGATAATCGTTTTTGCATTCCCATCAATGTCCTGTCCCGTTGGGTCATATCCAACCATCGTTACGTTCTCCCTGTCAAGCGCCCGGGATGAACGCACAAGACAACGCATCATATATGTTTCATGCCTGCTCAAGCCTTCAACTTTCTGAACAAGGACACCGTCAATGTCAGTCCCCGCCTCACCGTAAATCCTCGCAACAAAATTTGTTACAGAAGGAAGTTCAACATAAGTGGCAATCTTTGTCGTCGCGGTAAGTTTGATTGTTTTCCAATCTTGCGGCTCCCTTTTATACGCTTTATTGTATTTGATAAAACCTGATGAACCTCGTGGGGGAATTGAAGTCTCCGATAAAATTTCCTGCAGATTAAACGGCTCAACACCAGATTGAAAATCTCCATTTCGTACAAGGTTCTTTTGAATTATTTTGCTATTCGATGTATCTCTATCATATTCAATAATCTGCATGTCGAGGTCAAAATCCATCTCCCTGACGCCGTTCAAAAATGCTCCCCCATGCGGATAATCATCAGAAGGATGTTTTTTATATGGATTGAACCCCGCTCTCCCATCGCTCCTGTCCCCCTTGATATTGACAAAATTCCCAATCGTCTCCTTCGACTCCATTGTCTCAAAAACAATTGCGTACGTCTTCCCCTTCTCAAGCGGAACCTCGCCCGGAGCAAATACTGTTCCGAATATCCCCCATGAAGCGTCACCTGTGTAATTTCCGTTGCCGATGGCAATTTTTGGAATTCCGACGATTTCCCCACCTGAATTATCCTTGTGGAGAGCAACTTTAAGCCTTTGTCTGTGCAAAGGTGGCTGAGCACCGCCCACTGCGGCGTAAAGAACGACCCCGGCTAATCCTTCACCTTGCGCTACAAATGTCTGCGCCCACTTTGAAGCAAAACCAGCAAACTCGCCGAATTGCTTGTGGACTTTTTTATTGTAAGGAACAACCAGCCCGTCACTGTCGCCGCCAATTGC
>JAOADO010000011.1 GCA_026417275.1 Verrucomicrobiia bacterium | reverse complement strand
TGCTTGAGCAGGTGGCGAATGTGGCTTCGTTGCCCGGGATTCAATCTGCGGCGATTGCGATGCCGGACGCGCATTGGGGGTATGGTTTTCCGATTGGCGGGGTTGCCGCTTTTGATCCGGAGGAGGGAGGTATTTTTTCTGCAGGAGGAGTTGGTTTTGATATTTCATGCGGAGTAAGGACTATATTAACCGGATTGCCAGTTGGGGAAGTCAACAGGGTGAAGGAAAAACTTGCAGACGCGTTGTTCAGGGAGATTCCTGCCGGTGTAGGAAGCACAGGGAGTTTGCATCTTGATAGGAGAGAGATGGATGAGATGCTCAGTCGCGGCGCGATTTGGGCTGTGGAGCGTGGTTATGGATTGAAAGAAGACCTTGGCAGGATTGAGGAGGGCGGTTGTGTGGCGGGGGCGGAGCCGGATGCGGTTTCACCGCAGGCAAAGAAGCGGCAGGAGGATGAGGTTGGGACGCTTGGTTCCGGCAATCATTATCTTGAGGTTCAAGAGGTTGCAGAGGTTTATGATGAGGAGCTTGCAAATGTGTATGGTTTGAAAAAGGGGGATGTTGTTGTGAGCATACATTGCGGTTCGCGCGGCTTGGGGCATCAGATTAATACGGAGTTTTTGAAGCAGATGGTTATTGAGGCGCCGAAGTATGGGTTGAAGCTTCCGGACCGTGAGCTTGCGTGCGCACCGATTAATTCTCCGCTTGGCAGACGGTATCTTGGTGCTATGCGCGCAGCGATAAACTGCGCGCTGGCTAACCGCGAGGTGTTGACGCATTTGACGCGTATTGCTTTTCGCAGGATTTTTGGCAATGTGGGGTTGAAACTTCTTTACGATGTTTCGCACAACACTTGCAAAGAGGAAAAGCATGTTGTTAATGGAAAGGAGAAGCGGTTGTTTGTTCACCGCAAGGGCGCTACGCGCGCTTATGGACCGGGGCATCCAGATTTGCCAGCGGAGTTCAGGGATGTTGGACAGCCTGTGTTGATAGGTGGAAGTATGGGGACGTGTTCATATATTTTGGCAGGTTCAAAGCAGAGTCATGAGAAGGCGTTTGGTTCATCTGTTCATGGTGCTGGCAGGGCGCTCAGTCGTGTTCAGGCTACCAAAACATGGCGAGGTCATGAGGTTGTAAATGACCTTGCGCGCAAGGGGATTTTGATTCGCAGTCCGTCAATGCGCGGTGTTGCGGAGGAGGCGCCTGGCGCTTATAAAAACGTAAGCGATGTTGTGTCTGCCGCTGTGTCTGCAGGATTGTCTAAGAAAGTTGCGCGACTGCAACCGCTGATTTGTATAAAGGGTTGAGTGTTATTGGTGTCAGTTTATATGTAAAAACGGATTGTATTTTATGAGTATTACTCGCGAACATATAAGCCGTGGAGTGATAAAGGCTGAGTGGTGGCATAAACTGCCGGATGGCAGGTTTCAATGCGATCTTTGTCCGCGCGAGTGTAAGATTCAACCGGGGCAACGCGGGTTTTGTTTCATCAGAGAGGCGACGCCGGATTCAATTGTCCTTACCAGTTACGGAAGGGCGTCCGGTTTTTGCATAGACCCGATTGAGAAAAAGCCGTTGAACCATTTTTATCCCGGGAGCGCGGTGCTTTCGTTTGGTACTGCGGGGTGCAATTTGGGGTGCAAGTTTTGCCAGAATTGGGATATATCTAAGGCAAAAGCCGCAGACCGTCTTACAAGTTATGCTTCGCCCATGGAGGTGGCGGAAGCGGCTTTGCGGAGCGGGTCAAAGAGCGTCGCGTTTACTTATAATGACCCGGTTATTTTTGCTGAGTATGCGGTGGATTGTGCCATTGAAGCCCATAAACATGGTGTAAAAACTGTTGCTGTTACAGCAGGTTATATAAATCCATTGGCGCGGGAGGTGTTTTTTGAACAGATGGATGCCGCAAACGTGGATTTGAAGGCGTTCACTGAGGAATTTTATCGCAAACTTTGTTATGCTGAGTTAAAGCCGATACTTGAGACGCTTGTCTGGATAAAGGAGAGGACTAAGACATGGCTTGAAGTTACGACGTTATTGATTCCTGGTTACAACGATTCTGAAAATGAGATTGCGGAATTATCAAAATGGTTTGTTGAAAATCTTGGTCCCGATACTCCGTTGCATTTTACTGCGTTCCATCCTGATTTTAAGCTTATTGACGCGCCTGCCACTCCGTTTGCGACGTTAAGGAGAGCCAGGCAACAGGCGAAAGCGGCGGGGATTCGTCATGTTTACACTGGAAATGTGAACGATGTGGATGGGCAATCCACATATTGTGCAAGATGCGCCGCGTTGTTAATTGAAAGAAACTGGTATGAGATTGGTTTTTGGGGGCTTGATGCAAATGGATGTTGTAAGCGATGCGGGGAAAAACTGGCTGGACATTTTGAGTCGCAACCTGGCAATCGGGGAAGACAAATTCGACGTTATTATTTTTAAGTTTGGATTCATGGTTTTTTCTTTTCGCGTTCAAAAATGAATATATAATTGAAAATAAATATTATTGTCGGATGATTTTGGGTGGAATTCTATCTGATTATATGGTGTTAATTTTATCGGTGTATGGAGTATCTCATTGAGAATAAACGAGATGGAAGTGTTCTGGTGTTGATTCCCGGAGGGAAGTTTTATGCTGGGGGTCCTGGTAAGAATGAAGGCGGGGGGGAGTTTGAGGTGGAATTGCCGCCATATTATATAGGTATACATCCTGTTACGAATGAGCAGTATCTCAGGTTTGTGGAGTCGACCGGGTATCCGCCGCCGAGCGAAACGACGTTTGGATTAAATCCGTGGGAGGGTAAGAGTTTCAGCGCCGACCTTGCTGAACACCCCGTGGTTTGTGTAAGTTGGGAGGATGCAATGCGTTACTGCGAATGGGCAGGTTTGCGTTTACCGACCGAGCTTGAGTGGGAGAAGGGGGCACGCGGGCTGGATGGATGGGATTATCCGTGGGGCAACGATTGGGAGGAGACAAGGTGCAGGAATCGGAAAACGCGGACGCACGAGGCTACCGCATGGGTCTGGTCTTACCCGGAGGGTTGCAGTCCATTTGGTCTTTATCAGATGTCTGGAAATGTCTGGGAATGGTGCGCAAATGTTTATGACGCGGAGAGTTATGTAAAATACAGGCAGGGTATTTTTGATGAACCAAAGAGCGGCGAATTTCGCGCGTTAAGGGGCGGGTGCTGGTATAGTGAGAATCCGGTTAGTTTTAGGTGCGCATTTCGTTTCTTTGATTATCCGAACACGCGTGATGCACGATATGGATTTCGTGTTGCAAAGTCTGTTGAGTGATAATGAACGTAACCTGGATTGGTTTGTTTTATAATGATAACAGAGTTAAAATTAAATAAGTATAGGAGATATTTAAAGATAAGATTTCCGCTGGTTGGTTTTATTTTAAGTTATCATGCGATAGAGATTCTTGAAAATGAGAGAGAAGACCCGCGTGTAGTTCCATTGCTTGTAGAGTATGCGGATTCGAGGTGGAGGATTGTTTCCAGGCGAGCTGAAAGGGCTTTGGCGTCTTTAAAGTCCAGACAAGCGATTGACGCGATTTGCAATTTTGCTGTGTTGAATCCGGAGCACAAGGTGGTCAAGATTTGTGTAAAATGTGGATATCGTCCTTCGGATGAAGAGGATGAGTGTTTGTTTTTATTTGTGACGCGGCAACTCGATGAATTTTTTAAGATTGACCCTGAGTTTACGATTCTACGGTTGCTTTATGAACATGCGGAGCAAAGGGTAAAGGAGAGGATACTTGAAGTGGTAAGGTCCGGGGATATACGGTGTCAACCATTTGCTATTCAACCACGCAAGGCGTTAACTGAATGCACGGAACAGGAGATTAAGCTTGCCATAGATTCGTGTGTGCGACACAAGGATTGGGAGAGGCTTTTTATTTCCGCGCTGGAGTTGCCGTTAAGGTATAGTTTGCAGATTTTCATGATATTGAGAGATATTGGATGGAATCCTGAAAAGCCCGATTTGAGGGAGCTTTTTGAGCGTATTGTTGTGTTGTTAAATGGGTTGAAATATGAAGAATTTAGGACGAATGATTGGTCAAGTCATCTTTTTGAGACGTGGATGGGGCGAGGGAAACGGCTTGAGTATCAGTTGCTGAACGAGGATGTGTTGTTTCATCGGTTGGAAATCGCTAATCCAGTGGAAGCTGTTCATATAGTTTCTGCTCTTGCAATAAAGGGAACGCGAACGGAGCGGATTATTCAATATGTGCGGATGCATCCGCACTGGTTTGTAAGGCTTGCCGGTTTGTTAACAGGATTAACAAAAGATATAGTGATGGATAGGATGCGGGAATCAAACTGGTGGATTAATGAGTTAAGCGGTTTGCCAGGGGTGCTTGAGTTTTGGCCCTCTCGGGCGACTCCGGGAGACCTGGTGAAGTTAAATCATGCTTCCCAGTCGGCGTACGAAGGAGCATATGGAATTTATAGGTCTATTCTTAAGGAGATATTGGCATGGAAAGTTACGACTGGAACGTTTGCGGAAATTGTTGTTGATGCAACGCCGACAAGTGCAGAATTTGTGAGGGTCGGATCCGATTGATTTAGATTCGGAAGAATAATGAAAATAGCAAAAAAGATATGCGACTTTTTAAGATATCGGATATGTAAAGAGTCCGAATCCATTGAAAAGTCTTCCGAAGAGCCGGATGTAAAAGAGTTGTTGGACAGAATATTGTTTTTAGAGAACGAACTTAATCGTCAGAAGGCGATTGTTTCTCAGATGCGCAGGGAATACGAGAGTTTGCTGAGCGAACGCAATAATGAAAATGGAAAGGTGCGGGAAGAGGCGCAGGAAATGTATCTTTCTCAAATTGTGAATCGTCTTGCAATGCTTGTAACGCTGGCATGCGGTTATAGAAACAAACTTGGTGTTGAGCTCGAAGATGTAGTGAATCAGATATTTTGGCTTGAGAAAGATTTGATTTCGGCTGGTCTTGAACCAATTGGAAGACCGGGAGAAGTTGTGAAATATGATGCATCGTTGCATCAGCCGATGAGCATTGGAATTATTGCCGACGGCGCAAGTGTTGTGATAAAAATACAGGGATATAGATTGCGCGAGAAGATTTTAGCTAAAGCTGTGGTGGCGAAGGTAGAGGGATAGAGACATGGCAAGAGTTGGCGTTGATTTTGGAACAGCGAACACGGTTATTACGGTTTATAATGAATCGCTTGAGACTGCTGAGACGGTTGAGATAACGGATATTTCACTGCCGATGCGGCATAGGCTTAAAGCGGGTGAACAGGAACAGGTTGTTCACGTCATTCCGTCGTTGATTCATTATGGGCAGGAGGCGACGTTAATCGGGAATCAAGTGTTGAGTCGGGGTTTAGCGGAACATCGGGACACATTTAGATGGATGAAGATGTTGATTGCCCAGCGCAACACCCGTCATAAGCGAACGAGTCAGGGGCTTAAAACGCCTGCGGAGGCAGGAAAGGAATTTTTGACATTGCTGTTAAAATATCTTGCCACCAGGATTTCCCTCGAAAACGATGAGTTCACTTTTACCGCGCCGACTGAGGCGTTTGAAACTTTTCAGGACTGGTTAAGGACGGTGGCTGAATCTGCAGGGATAAGAAGGGTTAGGATGATGNACGAACCGAGCGCGGCGGTGCTTGGCTACCGCGGCACAGCCAGGCGCGATGAGTGTTTTTTACAGTATGACCATGGTTGCGGAACGCTTAATGTGGCTGTGGTGCGGCTTGATCTTGCGAGTCCTTCGGAGAAAAAAGCCCTTCATCTTGGACAAGCCGGACGCGATGGGGTCGGCGGGATGAACATTGATTGTTGGATTGCCGATGATTTCTGCCGAAGGCACAGAATTGAAGAGGATTTGAGAAAGAACCTTGACGCGTTGATACTGCTTCGCTCTGAACAGACAAAAATCATGCTTTCTGACCCGGCGTGCGAAGAGGTCGAGATGACAATTCCGTTTGAACAAGAAGGGAAACTGCGAGTGTGTTCAACGTTGTACAGGCGCAGTTGTGCTGAATGCGAACGCGGTAGAGTTGGTGGCACAGGCGTCTCGGGGCGCGCGTGTTTTGGTTGTTTGCTGGTTGCAAACGGTTTTATCAAAAATATTCGCGAGACAATTGAGCGAGCGTTGGAAAACGCGGCGATTAAATCTGGCGTCCGAAAAGATGATATCGCGCATGTGCTTGTTACTGGTGGTACGTCCCTTATGCCGAGCATAAACACGCTTCTTAAAGAAATGTTCGGCGAACGGGTGCAATATCAGAATCCGTATGACGCTGTGGCAAAGGGCGCCTGTCGCGGAGTGGTTATACCTGTTCTGCAACATGATTATGCTATTGAGAGCTGGAACCGCGAGAAGCAGAGGTTTGAATTTGTGCCATTATTTAAGATGGGCGACCATTATCCCACAAGGCCAGACGAAATTGTGCAATTGTGGGCGCGCGGCAGTTATGACGGAATGTCTCGAATCGGGCTAAAAATATTTGAGGTGTCGCAGATGAAGCGGGTTCGTCTTTCTGAGTCAATACTTGATGGCGAAGGCAGGATAGTTGAAGAAAGTCGTGTTGCCACAGATTATGCTTATGTGTGTCTGAATGCAAACAACCCTACTTTTATTGTCGCGGATCCCCCGGTCAATTTAAAGCGCGACCAAAAACGTTTTATGTGCGCGTTCAAAGTGGATGACCAGCGTCGTTTGCTTGTTACTGTATATGATAAACTTATCGAAAAAACGTTGTTGCAGGATTATCCGGTTGTGAGGTTGTGAATTTGGTGTTGCTTTCTAATAGAAGACTCCTTGCACCACTGTTTTTTATACGAGACAAGATGTGTTTAACGGAGTGGTTGTTGTGTGGGTCTTTATTGTTTTTTCTTCAGCCTAAAATACATCGAAGGTTTGGACTGCATTTGAGAGATTGTAATTGTTAATGGGCTTGTTGTTGCGGGGACATCGCCCCAGACGCCGGTCAAATTGGTTGTGGACTGAAGTGTGTAGCGCGAAGTGTCCCAGCTAAAAGTGAGGTCTCCGTTCTGGTTTCTTAAAAAATCAAGCGAAGGTGCGTCTATGACTATAAGGACCGCAGTCTGGCTTGTTGCAGAACCGAGAATGTTTGTGACGACCGCATAATACGAACCGGCATTGTTTATGGAGACATTGGTTAAAACCAGGGTTGATGAACTTGCGCCTGCTAAGGTTGTTCCATTAAAAAACCACTGATAAGAAAGATTTCCTCCTGTTGCAAAGACATCGAATGTCGCTGTCTTCCCTGCGGAGACTGTCTGATTGGTTGGAGATTTTACAATTTCTGGCGCTGACATAACCAGGAGCGAAATCGGTGCGCTTGTTATTGAACCGTTCTGATTCGATAGGAGTAGATAATAATCTCCTGTGTCTTCTGGTGTAGTCGGGTTTATTGTCAGGAGAGAATTTGTTGCGCCGGAAATTCGTTCGTTGTTTGCAAGAGGAGTGGCGTTTTTCATCCATTGATAAGTTGCATACTGACACGATGAGACAACCGAGAGCGTCACATTCGTCCCTGACGGAATTATTTGAGATGGAATAGAGATTTTCATATCCAGATAACAATCAACGCCTGTAATCTGGATTTTATAATTGTTTGGCGAGGCGACAAACAGACGGTTATATTTGTCAATTGCCACGGCTGTTGGATTATAAAGTTCGCCCGAGCCAAAACCGATTTTGCCGATGGATGAAAGGTAACCGCCGTTTGCGTCGAAGACTTTTATTGAACACTGGAGCGAGTCGGAAACATAAATCCTGTCAGAAGAATCGCAGGCGATGCCAGAGGGACGTCCTGAATTGCCAAATGTTCCCGGTCTTGCGAGCGAAAATGCCCGCTTAAAAACGCCATTAAGCGAGAATACTTGAACTCTGTCATTCCCCTGGTCAACAACGAGCAATTCATTCTGACTATTGATAGCAATTCCCGATGGAAAGATGAATTGACCCGAATTATAACCTTGTGACCCGAACCGATTCGCCAGCGCGTTGTTTTGATAGATTTTTATTTCGTTTGCGGCGCTGTCCGAAACAAACACCGTTTCTGTTCCATTTAAATCTGCCACGGCAATGAAGTTTGGAAGTTGAAATTCATCGTTTCCTTTGCCGAGAAAACCGATTGTATTGAGGTTGTTGTCGCAAACAAGGACTCTTTTTAGGCTTGCTTCGCCGATGTAGATTTTTCCGGTTTTCGAGGCAGCAACCCCGAGAGGCGAATTTAGCCCGGTTTTTCTATTTAACAACTGCCCATAAAAATTGTAGGCTACGAGGGCGTTATTGGCTGTGTCAGCGATGTAGTATCCGCTGTTTCCGACGCACACGCGCGTCGGCGATTCTGAGATATTTAGGCTCTGTGAAATAACGTTTGCTACAGGAGCGCTTGCGGCTGGCGAGAGGTTCTGGCTCAACGTCCAGACACACAAACAAATAATTAATCTTTTCACATTAAAACGCGTGTGTATTTTATCGTGCATAATTTAAGGAGCTGTAGGTTTTTGAACTGTGGCAAGTTGGGGCGCAAGTGCCGCCGTTTGCGGTCATTGTGTAAGAATTCATCCCCGGGTTTCTACCAGTGATAAGTAGAAATCTCTGGTTTGCGCTTCCGTGGGTGTCGTGACATGCGTAGCACGGATATCGTCTGTTGCCGACGTGGTAGGTGTGTCCCCTGTTGTAAGCCGGTGGGTTGAACCGGCTGTATGCTTTTATTGTGTTGTTTGCCTGGTCGTTTGCGTAGGTGTCGTAATTGTGGCAATCGAAACAGATTTCGTTATTCGACATTGTCCTTGAGGAACTGGAAGCCGTGTATGGTTTCTTCAAAATATAACGATATTGCGAGCCGTGCGGACTTTTAACTTCGGGATTGTCGCTTTGATGGCAATCTGAGCAATACATTATTGAATCTCCCCTCCATCCATTTACAAACGCGTTCTGGTTTATGTTTGTGTTTTTGCCAGGGGCTTCAACCGGGTGGTAAGATGCATTGAGCGTATTGAATTCGAGGGCAAGATTGCTCTGCCCGACAGGTTGAGTCGTAAACGAGGAATGGCAGGTAAAACAGATTTCATATTCTTTAATCGGGGCTGGGTCTGATGGTGGGCGGAAGGTGAAATTAACAGTCGTCGTTGAAATGTTGGTGACGGATACTCGCGCAACACCTTTGAGTTTTCCGGAAACATAAGGTTTTAAGGGTGGCGTAACGTCTTTTTCAACAAGGTGGGGATTGTGGCAGTCCACGCATTCAGAGTGCCGGTTTGTGACGCCATAGCGCGTCGGGTCTGAATATTCAGCCTGCGAATGACGAGCGGTGTAAGAGGTTACCGGATGACGATATGTTTTGTAGAAATCTGTTCGAACATCCGGCGTGGAAGGATTTCCGTCGTGACATGTTATGCAGAGGTTTTGTTCGTTTTCCACAAGCAACATGCTGTAAGTTGACGACGTATTTGAAGTGTTGGGAAATCCGTGGGCTCTGTGGCAGTTAATGCATGTCCCTTTTTGCGATTTACCGTCAATGGAAAGTGCTGTCACCGCTGGCGCGTAAGAACCATACTGTCCGCCGGTCCAGAGGATACCTGTTTGAGCATGCAAATGAGCAAGATTAGTGTTTGTCTGTCTTGTGTGGCATTCATTGCACAAATCAGCCGCGTTTAATCTCAATAGTTTTCCGTCTGCAACCGGGCTCTTGTGCGTGACGTGACAGGTCAAACATCTAATTTTATTGTCAGCACTATTAAGAGGCAGATTGGCTGGGATTTTGAATCCGGCTGTGTCGGGAATTGTGATTCCTACAGGATGCGAACCCTGCGAAACATTTGTGACGTTATAGGCTTGATGACACTCGAGGCACAGTTGTCCGCTTGAATTGTCAATCGCCATAAAATGTCTGCCACTGCCTGTCCCGATTCCAGCGTAATTCGGCGCGTCTGACTCAAACGGCGGGTTTGCTTGACTGTGCTGGTTATGACACGTGGAACATTTTATTTTCTCGCCGTCCATCCTCCCCAGCAAAGTTGCATTTGTAGGCATGTTCAGACCTGGTCTGACAATGAGATACCATTTGTCCGACTCAGAAAACGAAGGGGAAGAATCGCCGTCCTTAAAAGAAACAGAGATACCGTCGCTCAGCACAACATTTGTCCCCGTCCGTACGCCTGTCCCGCCTGAAATAAAGGGGGCTGTGGATTGCCAATCAAAAAACGCCTCGCCTGTGTTGCCGCTGTAAGTTATTGTAATTGTAAATGTTTTCGGGAATCTTGTTGTAAGCGAGCCGCGAGGAACAATAGTTCCTGAGGAAGGTTTTGATGCGCCACCAGCAAAAATCATGTGACCCGAAACAGATGAATCCCAGCGGTGGGACGTTCCGGCGGCTTTCAAATCCTGCGGAATCCCGAAATCAGGTATTGCTTGTTCAATGTTCAGGAGAGACTTTCCGTGAGCTGCGCCTCCCGTGATATGACAACTCTGGCACAAACGCGCGTTGCCAATCGAGTTTGTCATATTGTCGAGCGCGTTCTCGAATGTAATATGGCAACTGAAACATGTGATGTTACTGGCAAAATTATGCGGTGGGTCAGTTTGGGAAAGAGTGCTGTTGACAGTCAAAAGGACAAAAAAAGAAAAACAGATAAAGGATAAATAGGTATTATTTTTCATGCTTATATAAATATATAAGCAAGAATTACAAATAATGTAAAATAAAATGCGGTTCTAAAAATAAAAAAACGTGTTGACAAATTTTTTAATTAAGTAGAGAATTACAGAGTAAATGGAAAATTGCAGAACAAACGCAGGAAACTTTTTTGGCAGCTGGTATTGGTTTTATTATCAGCAGGGCCGCCTGCGCGCGTTTCTGCAGTGATTGAGTAGTCATTGCTAATTTTAAAAGCCGCAGGTGGTTAACCAACCTGCGGCTTTTTTATTTGCGGAAAAGAATATGATAATCGTACTGAAACCAAACATAACGAAAAAAGAGGAGCAAGCCGTGTTAAAAGAAATTGAAAAACTCGGGTACAAGCCGCACGTGATGCGTGGTGTTGCGCGCACGGTGATTGGCGCCATAGGCGATGAGACGAGGAATCCATCGTTGGAAACGCTCCTCAGTTGGCCACAGGTTGAAAACGTAATGCCGGTGCAAAAGCGGTATAAGCTTGTAAGCCGCGAGGCGCATTCTGCCAACTCGGTCATCCATGTGCGAGACGATATTTACATCGGGGGCAAAAAGGTGCACGTGATGGCTGGACCCTGCTCCGTAGAGGATGAAAAACAGCTCATGAGGACTGCGGTTGGGGTAAAAAAGGCAGGGGCAACAATTCTGCGCGGCGGAGCGTTTAAACCGCGGACCTCGCCTTATGAGTTCCAGGGGCTAGGCGAAAAGGGATTGAAACTCCTTAAAAAAGCGCGGGAAGAAACGGGTCTTGCCGTGATTACTGAATTGCTCTCGGAGGAACACGCCGACCTTGTGGCTGAATACACGGACATCATCCAGATTGGCACGCGCAACGCGCAGAACTTTCAACTATTAATCAGAGCCGCAAAAACAGGAAAACCGGTATTGTTGAAACGCGGCATGTCCATGCGGATTGAGGAATGGTTGCTTGCAGGGGAATATGTTCTGGCAAATGAAAATCCGAACCTCATGTTCTGCGAACGGGGTATCCGAACATTTGAGACATACACGCGAAACACGCTTGACCTGTCGGCGATTCCTATTGTTAAGAAGGAATCGCATTGTCCAATAGTTATTGATCCAAGCCAGGGAACTGGGCGGTCTGACCTTGTGATTGCCCTTTGCAAAGGCGCGGTGGCAATGGGCGCGGATGCTCTGCTTGTTGAGGTCCATCCGAATCCTGCGGAGGCGTGGAGCGATGGCGCTCAACAACTCGACCTGCAAAGATTTGAAACGCTTATGAGGGAACTCAAACCTTTTGCTGAGGCTGTGGGCAGAGAAGTGTAATGGAGGCGGTTAATTGTGTTGATATAAAAAGACTTGCAAATTTTTAAAAGATGACTATTTTCTCCCTTGAATATATCTGAATGTATATTCGGATATATGAAAAAGCAGAGATGTGCTATGAAAAAAACAATAACAACAGTCGTTTGCGCAGTTCTTGGCTGGACCCTCTGCGCCGCTGAACCGGCGGCTGCAGACAAGCAGAAGTCAGAACTGACGCCTGAACAACTCAAGGAACAGAAAGCCCTTGTCGAGAAATACGATGCCAATAAAGATGGCAAACTCGATGAGGCTGAGCTGGCAAAAATGAGCCAGGAAGACAAAGCAAAATGGGAATCTCTTCAACCTAAAAAACAGGGAGAAGAGAAGTCCGAAAAAGAAGGTGAAAAGAAATAACGCTTAGTTGTTTCGAAATTGGACAACCTCTTTTGCCGCAAGGCAAAAGAGGTTGTTATTTTCTGATGGGATAAAAAAAAGAAAATTTTGAAACCTCGGAGGTGTTTTGGCGTCTAAGATTATGAATAATCTCTGGATTATTCATAAATTAAATAGTTAAGCACTATGAAAAAAGTATTATTAACAACGGTATGCGCTGTGATAGGCTGGACCCTCTGCGCCGCAGACCAGACGGCTGCAGACCAGCAGAAATCCAAATTAACACCTGAACAAAAACAGGAACGAAAAGCCCTTATCGAGAAATACGATGTAAATAAAGACGGGAAACTCGATAAGGATGAAATTGCTAAAATGAGCCAGGAGGATAAGGATAAACTCCAGTCTCTTAAACCAAAGAAACAGGCTCAGCAACAGGGGCAGGATCAGGCCCAGAAGAAACAAAACAAGGCTAAAAAGACTCAATAAAACAGGTTGTTAAAACAGCATTAAAATCCCTTCCGCAAAATAAGTGGAAGGGATTTTTTTGTTTTTGAATGCCGCAAGGCATAGGCTTTGAAGAAAAATGCGCGGCATTATGTTTTTCAGGTAAAAAATTTATGCAGATTCGAGGATGATATTTGCGTATTGAATAGTGTCAGCGGTTCGAATTAAGCCAATTGCGGAAGGAACCCGTTTTTTGAATTCGAGGTGCGGTTCGAATTTGAGATTAATTCCTTCCAGAGTTTTTTTGAACATTTCAACAACTTCCCGCGTGTTGGATTTCAAAAACTCTTCAGCCATCCATGCATTTCCAATTACCACATGTGGTCTTATTGCGCTCGCAACTTGTAAAACAGTTGGTATGTCATCAACCAGGCTGATGTCAATGATTTCGACTTCTTTCCAGAAAGGGAAACCGCGGTCTGCAATTACAATTGTGTTGGTGTGTCTGAACCTGCTGAGCAGGCTGTTAATTTGCGGGTTTAATATCCCTTTTTTCAACATAGTGCCACCTATTTGTCTGGTTATTTGTTCTGGGCGGGAATAAAAATCTTTTGTCCTACTTTCAAAGAATTCGGGTTCATGCCCGGGTTTGCGTCCTGAATTTGTTTGAGGGTGACTTTGATTCCGGCGTCGTTGTATGCCTTGATTATTTTTGAGAGTGTGTCGCCGGGTTGGATGACGTATTCGTATCCTTTTTCTGGAATGGACGATTCTTTTTGAGATGGTGGCGGAGTTGTATGGAGATTTTTTAAAGAGGCGCCCAGTTTCGTGAGTTGTTCAAGGATTAGTTTTTTGTCGGACTCGCGGCTTTTATCCAGTTCAACAAGTTTTTCCGCGAGGGCGGCAAGTTCAGCTTTTGAGACAACGTTATTTGTGGCGCGGCGGAGTTCTTCATTCAGTCTGGCGACTGTTTCTTCCAGTTCGAGGACCCTTTTGCGCAATGCGGCATGACCTGCCTGCAATTCTTCTACGGCGCTTGCCATTCGTTTGTAGCGTTCCTCTGCTTCTTCTCTGGAGGCAACGATGGATGCCGCATCGGTGTTTTGCGGCAGACCTGTTCTGATACTGGCAAGAATCGCAATAATAATTATCAAAATAGTAAATTTCCTAACCATATCATGAAATTAAGATTTTAATATTGAAATGGCAAGCGCTAAGACATGCAAATTGAAACGCCGTATTCCAGACATAAAGCGCGCTGGGTTTTGAGTTAATGAGCAAAATATTTTTGGGTGTTTATCTTGATTTTATCGCCAGGGATTTTGGCGGGACCAGGAGTTCATAGCCATTTGAAAACCGAACGAGGCGTTGTTGCGAATCGAAGTTGTAAGCGGTGTACGTCAGTGCGTTGCCTTTTCGAAAGACTGCGTAATAAGGATGGTTGGCTGAGATTGTTTTTTCGATGGTTCCGTATTCATTCAGCATGGAAATCCACGCATAAACATTTGCCATGGAGTTACCCGCCTCGGGGTTGAGATTATTCAGTCGTTCATTGAATTGTTTCATTGCATCCTG
Organism: Verrucomicrobiia bacterium; assembly: GCA_026417275.1. Next base: position 21,478 of record JAOADO010000011.1, on the reverse strand, counting down.
CGGGTCGCTCAAGGCGCGATACATTAATGTTATATCTGTCCATGCTTCCCATATGTCCGAATCTTTTGTCTGCTGGTCAATGTTCTTGCCGCGGCGTTCAATGAATTTTCTTTTTTCGCTGACGAGGGCTTGATAGTTTTTTGCGCAGTAATCTGGATGACGTCCAAGATAAAGAGAACATGGGGTGAGCGGGAGGAAGTTGATTCCATGAACCATTTCTGGGTTGTTGCTGAACCAGGTTTCGTTGACGCCTTTGCCTCCCCAGACCATCGTTACAACGCTTGCTCGATAATTGGTATGATGAAATTGGGCTGTTACGTCGAACCAATAGTGGTTTATTGCCTCAATTTCTGTGGTTAAAAGAAATATGCCAAGGTCGCGAAGTTTTTTGTCTTTTGTTGCTGCACCGAACAAAATGATTCCATACCATGCATTGACCGCTTCTGAGGAAGATTCGTTGTTATTGCCGTCGGCAAAGCGCGCTGTGCCGCTTGCCCAGCTGTGTCCGGCATAGACATCCAGATTGCGCAGGAACGGGAACATAATGTCTGAACGGTCAGGGTTTGCAATGTCGCGGATTAGCGTTTTTACCATCCCGCCCCATAGTTCGTCTTTTGCCCATTGGCTATCTTGACGCGCGATTTCTGCGGCGGCACGAATGAAGTAGCCGTAGTGGAAATGGTGGTCGTTGAGCTGGTCGTCCGAGCCGTAACTTGCTGGGTATCCAATAAGTGTACCCCAGTTTGTGTCGTAATAAAAGACTCCCTCGCGCGAGGTTTTAGCCATTCCCGATTGGTTTGTCGGGGTAAAAAAGTTTTCTAACGATTTTTTAATCCTCTCTGCAAATGTGTTTTTCCATTCGATTTGTCCAGTCTGCTCGGAGATTTGGGTGAGTGATGTGAGTTTTCCTAATTGTTTTCCCAGCCAATAAGTGTCTCCCACAAGCCGTGGTTGTTTCTTGACCTCCGCTTCGAGGAATTTGAATAGGAGATTCGTGTCGCTATTTTTAACCACGGGCAGGACAGGAAGGACACCGGGGAAAACCGTTTCTGTGGTGAATTCTCTGCCAACTGCAATTTTCATCGGTCCGCGGACGGAGTTATAGATTTTGTCTGTCAATTTTGTTTTTGTATTGAGCCATTGATGTGGATAGAGCGCAAAGATAACTGCATCGTCTTCTCCTTCGAATTTTTTAGTCTGAAAAATGTATTTTGTTTTTACAATGGACTTATTTTCGTCAAACTCCCATTGAACAACCGTGTTTGTGATATGAACGTGAGCGTGTTTTTGGAATAACTCCAGTGTTTCAGGCAGGGAATCTGGCAGAACGGCAATAGAGAAATAATTTTTTTTATTTGAGTCCATTTTCAAATTTGTCGAACCAATACCGTTCCATTTAGAGCTGCCGGGAGAAAAGAATGCGTAATAACGATTGCCGAGTGCCACAACTAACATGGATGTGTTTTCATCGCCGGCGATAATTTTAGGCTGGGTTGAAAACCTGAAGACAGGAGAGTCTCCATTGAATTCAAATGTAACGAATGGAGAGCCCATAGCGATATTGGCGCGTATGCTTGTATTGTTGGTTTTGAACAATGCAGAAACCGACCAATCGCCAAAATCGTCAACAACGGCGGATTCAAATTGGTCAACTGCAGAAAGCCCGACTGTAAAATCCGCGTTCCCGCCTGGCATTCCACCAATAATGGCGTTAGCGGAGGCGGAAATGTTGTTGCCTGGATAATAGATGCGCAAACCCTGTGGTGTTGCGCGAACAGCCAGAGGATGCGGATACATGTTGTTGGAAAATCTGTCCCACGCAAGTGAGCTCCACCATTTATTAGTTGGAAGCCGTTTTTTAAGGTTTTCGCTTTTATATATTTCTGTTTGTGGAGTCCTTGCCCCTTGAGGGGGGGTGCAGAGGTATCCCCCTGAGCCGGTTGAAACAAAATTGATTGCGGAAAAACTTGCCTGCGGAATGAGGTTTGTTAGCGCTACCAGCGCAGCAAGAGTAATGGCTTTTAGATTTTTTGGATTCATCTCAATTCAGTTTCGATTATGGCAAGATTGCGCCGTTTTTCAACATAACTGTGGAGATAATATTTGGACATCATGTGTATTGGAGTAGAGTCCATTTTATTTCTGTCCATCCCATTTTGATTTTTCGATGGAAGATTTGCTGAGTGGTAAACTTGCAGTTTTTCTACAGAAGAAATAAAAAATGCGGGATGATAGCCATCCCGCATTTGTGTTTTGAAGGGCGAAATTATGGGTGGTGTTTAATTTTTAAATGAACTTGGTTTTGCCTGGCGTCGCTATTGGTTGAATCGGTAATTTCATGTCCCAGGTAATGTTATCTGGCACAAGTTTTTCCTGTGAGTTAAGCGCTTGTTCCCAGGTGATTTCCTGTCCCGTATAAGCCGCCATACGTCCCATTATAGCCATGAGCGTGCTTGTAGCCATCCATTTGCCGTCGTTTATTGGATTGCCGTTGCGTATGGAGGCAAAGAGTTCGTCGTGTTCCTGCTGATACATGTCTGGCGCCTGTCCCTGGTAACGCCACTGGACTTTGCCTTTGATAACCGGGGCAGACCATCCTTTAATTGTTCCGAAGCCATCAGCACCCATCAGGTAATCGGAGTTGTCGCTGTAGCAGTTACTAATCTGTCTCTGTGCCATAAAGGCGCGCGCGCCGCTTTCGTATTCATAAAAGACGTCAATATGGTCATAAATGTTGCCTTCATTGTTGGGGATGTTGCGTCCGCCATTTGCGACGGCTTTAATTGGTGGAACGTCTTTCATTGCCCAGGCAATTTTATCCACGCTGTGGCAGGCTTGCTCAACGAGTCCATCCCCCGAAAGCCACACAAAATTGTACCAGTTGCGCAGTTGCCATTCTAAATCGCCCATCTCTTTTGGTCTTTTGTCTGCCGGTGGCATTGGTTTTACGGGACCTGTCAAATATGTTGCATAGACTGCGCGAACCTCTCCAATTGCGCCTTCGTGAATTCGTTTATAAAACTCTCTTCTGCTGAGGTTATATCGCCAGCAGAATCCGGCAACGAGGGCGAGTTTCTTTTGCCGCGCAATTTCAGCGGATTCCATCACCGAACGAACACCGGGAGAATCCGTAGCCATCGGTTTTTCGCAGAACACATGTTTTCCAGCCTCGACTGCAGCGCGCAAGTGCATTGGTCTAAAACCAGGCGGTTCAGCAAGAATCACGACATCCACGCCGCTTTCGATTACTTTTTTATAAGCGTCCAATCCGACGAAACAGGTTTCGGGCGTGGCTTTTACTTTTTCACCGACTTCTTTGTCGTTTTTGAGCGTTTCGAGACTTCGTTTTATTTGTTCTTCAAATACATCGCCAATGGCAGTGAGAACGATGGCTTTATCTGCTTTTAAAGCCTGTTTTGCGGCGCCCGTGCCTCTACCGCCGCAGCCGATTAAACCGACTTTCAATACTTCCCCTTCATTTGCACCCTTTAAAATATACGGTGCGGTAATTGCTGTGGAAACTGCCAACGCTGAAGCTGTCTTTAGAAAATCACGACGAGTTGTTTCATGGATATTATCTTTTTTCATAAAAAAATAATGAACCGCTCTGGAAAATTATCCAGAAAAAAAGGCTTTTTGTCGTGATTATTTTTTATACATGATGTCCGTTGTAGCGGGAAACAAGCAGATGGCTTCGAGCTGCGGTGAGCGCCATAATAAATTCATCGTAACTCTGGAAACGATGTGATGGGTCTTTTGCCATGGCAATGCAAATTGCTTCGGACGTGTGGTGTGTGACTGAATTATTGAGGATGTTTGGCGGTGTAAGAGGGGTGTTCACGTGTGCCATTATAACTTCTTCGACCGTTGCGGCTTCAAACGGCACATGTCCGGTCAGAGCATGATAAAGAGTACCGGCAAGACTGTACATGTCTGACAAAAAAGTTTCGCCTTCGCGTTTGATTTTTTCCGGAGCCACGTAATATGGAGTGCCCCATACTGCGGAGGGGTCGTGAATTGTGTCTGTTGCGCTCCCTGCTAAGCCAAAGTCAACCAATTTGGGCTCTTTATCGGCATTGAACAAAATGTTGCCTGGTTTAATGTCTCGATGTAACAGTCCATGTTTGAGTGCCATGTCCAGGGCTGAGGCAACCTTTATTCCTATATCCAGAACTTCAAGCTCGGGGACACAATGCTCTTGTTCGATTCGCTGGTCAAGACTCCCATTGTCCGCAAGCTCCATGACAATATATGGTTGTTCTTCGTATTCACCAAAGGCGTATATGTGGATGATATTTGTGTGGTTCAAGGAGGCGCATATTCTGGCTTCTCGATAGAAACTTTCCACTGCTTGCGGGTCGTTCAGAAGATCCTTTTTCATCAATTTTATAGCTACTTCACGCTCCAACATCACATCGTAAGCACGATAAACAATTCCCATTCCGCCAGAACCGATTACTGCGCGAAATTCAAAATTATCTATACGAACGGGGACAAAGACCGGGTGTCCACATTTATTGCATGATGTTGTTTCAAGCAACCCTAAGTTACTTGGGATGAACAACTTAGCATTACATCTGCCGCATACCGCAAGCCTGACCTTTGGAGTTTGCTTTATCACTGTATCCACACCCTCGTCATTAGCATAAAATGTTCCAACTCTAACTATTATATCGGTTAAAATTGGGCTGGCAAAATTTTTTTAAATTTTTTTTGACAAGCGATTTTTCTCTGTTAGATTGTATCTGGTTTAGGACTTAAAATGTTAACCATGTTGTCAATGAAACATATTAAGAACGCCAGCCAGCAGCTGACACGCTGGTCTGTCCGGTGTTCGCTTTGTGTTTCTGGCAACCTGGGGAACACAGTTCTAAACTGAGCATAAATTAGGACACCGGATTTAAAAGAAGAGAACCCACGGTTGCCAGAAACAACCGTGGGTTTTTGTTTATCCGGAAAATGAAAGGGAAAAAAATATGGACAACAGTGAAAACAGAAGACTAAGAATCCCCATGAGGTTTGAGGGGGACGTGAGGTTCAACCTTGCGCCTGTGGCGGTGGTGCCTTATCGGGGCATGCTTGACAATGAATTGGAGCGGCTCAAAAACGCGCTCGTGAGGGACGCGCTTGAAAGGTCTGAGCCCGAGCTCTATTCAACAATCAGACGAGCGGCAAATGATGCCATGGCTCTTGCCTGGGCAACACCGTATCCAGCACTCTTCTTCCCTCTCCTCTTTGAGGAGAAGATTGCGGAGGGGAAAAAGGTCTATTCTAAACAACGAAAAATTAAAGAAAAAACACGCCGGTTATTAATCCATACAGTATGAAACAGTATGAAATAAACATTGTTATCAAGACAGGGGATTATATTGGGCTCTGCCAGCGCCATATGGGTATAATTGAGTGTGCAGATTCCAATACAATCCCCTGTCTGTGTTTGATTCCTTACCAGTGTTGCTCTGATGCATTTCTATAACTAATTGGTTATGAATATTTTATCTACATTGAGAATAAGTCGAGTTGGGCGGGAGGGGTCAGTTTTTTTAGTTTTTCTCGCTCGGGACTTCTTCGTTGTTTTGTCCTGACTTCGCCGTCGGGTGTAAGTTCCGATTCTTCGAGGTTGCTTAAGATTTGTTTGGCGCGTTGGATTACAGGTGCTGGGACGCCAGCAAGACGGGCAACCTGTATACCGTAGCTTTTGTCGCAACCGCCCTCGACAATTTTTCGCAAAAACACGACTTGGTCGTTCCATTCGCGGACGGCAATGTTGTAGTTTTTTATTCGTTTGTATTTGTTAGCCAGCTCTGTAAGTTCATGATAATGAGTGGCAAACAGTGTTTTCGCACCGATGACATTATGAATGTATTCAATAATGCTCCATGCAAGGCTAAGACCATCGAATGTGCTTGTGCCGCGTCCGATTTCGTCCAGCACGACCAGGCTTTTTTGTGTTGCGTTATTTAAGATGTTTGCCGTTTCGCTCATTTCGACCATGAAGGTGGATTGACCGCGCGAGATATCGTCGCTTGCGCCGATGCGGGTGAAAATGCGGTCTACAAGGTCAATCCTCGCCTTTGTTGCTGGAACGAACGAGCCAGTATGGGCAAGTAGAACCAGTAGGGCAACCTGGCGAATGTATGTGCTTTTGCCTGCCATGTTTGGTCCGGTGATGACGGCTATTTGAATATCGCTACCCAGTTTTATATCGTTTGGCACAAATCGTTCGCCGATAAGGTTTTGTTCAAGGACAGGGTGGCGCCCTTCGGAAATGTCAATTATGCCTTCATCCGCGATTTTTGGACGGCAGTAATTATTCAGGTGGGCAACTTCGGCAAATGAGGCAAGGACGTCCAGTTGGGCAAGGGCGTTTGCTGTGTCGAGAATCTCTTTTGTTGCGGCAAGTGCTTGGTCTCGAATCTGTATAAATAGTTCATATTCAAGTTTTTTGCTTCTTTCTTCGGCGCCAAGTATTTTTCCTTCGACCTCTTTAAGTTCTTCAGTGATATAGCGTTCTCCGTTTGCAATGGTCTGTTTTCTTATGTAATGCGACGGGACTTTGTCCAGGTTCGATTTTGTGACTTCGATATAGTAGCCGAAAACGGAGTTAAATCTTATTTTTAAGGATTGTATGCCGGTTTTTTCAATTTCCTGTTGTTGCAATTTGGCAATCCAATCTTTGCCATCTCGCATGGCATATCGGAGTTCATCCAGTGCGGAATTGAATCCGTCTTTGATAATTCCGCCGTCCTTTAACGATACAGGTGGGTCGTCAATAATGGATTTTGAAATTAAATCAATTATGTCTGGTTCTTCAACGATTCTATCATAGATTTCCTGAAGTAGGGGTGTTTTAGGCTCTTTGCAATGGAGTGATTCTATTTTTAGAGGCAACTCGTTGGTGTGAAGTGAATTGTCAATGTTAAGAATAGTTTGTTGAAGTGTGGATTTAATTTCTGGCAGTTTAGCAAGGGCAAGTCCGAGTGATACCAGGTCGCGCGCGTTTCCGTTACCGGATGCAAGCCTGCTTACTGTGCGTTCGATATCGCGAACTTCTTCGAGGTTTTTGCGGAGTTCATCGCGTAACTGGGGCAGGTTGAAGAGGGTTTGAACAGCGTCCTGACGAGTGGCAATTTTCTCCGCGTCTGAGAGCGGCTGGGAGAGCCAGTCGCGCAACAAACGTGCGCCCATGGGTGTGACTGTTTTATTTAAAACGCTGTATAGTGTTGATTTTCCAGACGAGTCTTTTTGAATGGGTTCCAGGACTTCCAGGTGGCGGAGCGTTATTGCATCTAGGGCAAGGTAATCATTTTTTGAGTAATAAGTTGGAGGGTTTAGATGTGGGACTTCGCGTTTGAGATTTTGTGTGAGGTAGTGGAGGAGTCCTCCTGCGGCGCAAGCGGCGGCAATCCGCGATTTAAGTCCAAAGCCGTCGAGCGATAAAACCTTGTAATGGTCAAGGATTGTATGGATTGCTGTTTCGGGAGCAAATACCCATCCTTCGTAGCCACTGAGGACCCAACCGAAAGGTGTTGCGACTGTTGTCAGGTCTTTCAGGTTATCTATGGCTTCATCCGAGGCATCGGCTTTGCCAGTCAAAAGGAGGCGTCGTAGTTTTAAATCGTCTTGCGGTATGATAATTTCTGCAGGACGCAAGCGTTCGAGTTCAGTCATCAGCGATTGATAGTCGTAAAGTTCTGAACATTTAAAGGTTCCTGTGGTAAGGTCCAGCGCAGACAATCCAATTGTTTTTCCATTATGGGCGATGCCTGCGAGGTAGTTGTTGCGCTCTGCCTGGAGCATTCGTTCGTCGAAGTGTGTGCCCGGGCTTATTATTTGTGTTACCTCGCGTCGGACGAGTTTTCCTGGTTTTGCGTCTTCTAATTGTTCGCAGATGGCAACTTTATACCCGGCTTTCAGAAGTTTGCCGATGTAGGCTCCTGCGGCATGAAATGGGAGACCGCACATTGGAACACCGTTGCGTTTTGTCAGGGCAAGGTTGAGCAGACGCGAACCGGTGATTGCGTCTTCGAAGAACATCTCGTAAAAATCTCCGAGCCTGAAAAGCAAGAGGGCATCCCTGGGCACACTCCCCTTAATGCGCCTGTATTGCGCCATCATCGGGGTTAATTGATTATCTGAAGACATCTTTTAGAGCCCGGTTTCTGGGAAAAGCGTTTTTTTGATGCAAATCGTTGTTCTCTAATTTGAGACTCGGTAATTCTAAAGCAGTAAAACCGCTCTACTTTTGGCGGCGTATTTTGTCTTTTTCTTTCTCGAGTTCTTCGTTAAGTTTTTTTCGTTCTTCTGCGAGTTCTTGTTCGAGTCTTTGAATAGTTTCGTAATCGCCTTCTTCTGCGGCTTTTTCTATTTTTGATTTATAAATTATTTCTTTTTCGGCTATTTTTGCTTTGTAAATCTTGTCGAGTTCGGCAATTTGCTTTTTCTGTTCGTCTGTAAGTTTCACCATTGGTTCGCCTTTGCCGAACTTTTCCAGCGCAATTTCATAAGCGGACTTCATATCATCTATAATGACCTTTTTTTGGCGCAACCGCAATAGGGAGAGTTATTTTTTATCCGATGGCAATACGCGTATTTTAATATTTCTATACCAGCATTCGTCCGTGTGGTCGGTGAGCATAACATGTCCTTTGATTTTTTCTCCGAATCCGTCGGCTGTTTTGAATTTGCTGTTTTCTATGGCTTTTTTCAATTCTGGACTGCCAAGTTCATATTCGAGAACCTTTTCCCCGTTGAGCCAGTGTTCAACGTGGTTTCCGTTTACCACGAGTTTTGAATGGTTCCATTCTGGGGCAAGTTTTATCGGGGCATGTTGTTTTGGTGGAAGGACGTCGTAGAATGAGGCGGTTTTTTGTTTTTTATTTTGAATAGCCGAGTCGTCAATCATTTGGTATTCGTGTCCTGGTGCGGCAGGGCGTTTTTCTGTGACTAAATATTTTATTCCATTGTTTGCCTGTGATGGGATTCGCCATTCCCATTGGAGTTCATAGTTATCGTACTGGTCAATGGTGATTATGTCTCCACCGCGTTCTCTAGCTATTTTTTTAAGGCACCCGTCTTCGATTTTCCATCCCGTTTTCGGGAAAGATTTTTTCATGTAGCCGCGCCATCCATTGGTTGTTTTACCATCAAACAAAAGTTTCCATCCGTCTTGTTTTTCTTTTTCTGTAAGGATATTGGGGTTCTCTTGCGGCATAGCGCAAAACGCGGCAATGCAGAGGATAATCCCGCTAAGATAATATCTTTTCATACGTAAAATTAGATTAATTTTAAGGAGTTTTTATTTTTATGTTTCTGAACCACACCTCGCTGTGGTGGTCTTGCAGGAGGATGTGTCCTTTTATCTTTTTCTCGAAATCCTGCGTATTTTTAAACTTGCTTGTCTGGATTGCCGATTTGAGTTCTGGGCTTGAACATTCATATTCGAGAATTTTTGCGCCGTTGAGCCAGTGTTCGACGTGATTGCCTTTGACGACGATTTTTGAATGATTGACCTGTCCTGGTGGATTTGGTTTTGCGTTAAGGGGTTTGAGCACGTCATAGAAACTGCCCGTCAGACGTTTGCCATCGGCGATTTTTGCGTCCGGATTTGTATCGTCGTCAATGATTTGGTATTCATGTCCGATTGGCGAGTTGCGGGTTTCAAGAATAAAGTATTTTACGCCGCTGTTGGCTCCGGGTGCGATTTTCCATTCGAGTTCGAGTTCAAAGTTGTCGAATTGTTCTATAGTTATTATGTCTCCTCCGTCTTTTCCAAGGCAATGAAGCCAGCCATCTTCAATAATCCAGCCGGATTTTGGAAATTCTTTTTTATTAAATCCACGCCAGGCTGAGGTTGAGGTACCATCGAAGAGAATTTTCCATTCTGGTTTTTCGCGTTTGTCGGCGTTGTCAGGGGTTGAATTTTCTGTTGTGGAAAACGTGGTTGCAGGCAACAGACATGCCATTAATATGGTCAATAAGCAGGTTTTGTTCGATTTTTTCTGGCTCATGAGGTTTTAGTTAAGCAAAAACCGCGCATTAAAACAACACCTAAATAAATTTGAGGGTATGGATTGTTTTTTACGCGCAGAGGGCGGCGTCCCAGTCTTTCCACACGGGTTCGTATCCGAGACTTCGAATTTTTTCTGCCACTTGTGCCGGGGAGCGGTTATCCGCTATCAAAAACTGGTATTCTGGGTTGCCGCTGGTGTTTGCTTCGTCGAATATTAGTGCGCCTTTTGTTTTGTGGACTTTGTCTTTGCCAACGCCGGTGTAGCCGCCAGGTTCTGTATGGCTTCCTGCGCTCATCAGTGTGATGCCGAGCGGTATGAGTCCGTCTCTGAGCCATGCTGGTTCGCGTGTGCTTAAGACAAGACCTACGTCTGGCAACATTATTCTGTATGCGCAAATAAGTTGAACGAGTTCTTTGTCTTTCATATGAACAGGCGGTTGGAATGCGCCGGCGCATGGGCGAAGCCGGGGCACAGAGACGGTGACATAGGATTTCCAGCAGTGTTTTAAAAGGTAGTCCGCATGGGCGGCGACGCTGAGCGCTTCGTAGCGCCAGTCGCCCAGACCATAAAGGGCGCCAATGCCGAGTCGTCGAAAGCCTGCGGCGTAGGCTCGCTCAGGTGTTTCCAATCTGAATTCAAAATTCCGTTTTGGTCCGCTGATGTGCAGGTCTGCGTATAACTCTTTATTATAAGTTTCTTGATAAAGGACAAGCCCTTCGGCGCCCGCATTGACGAGTTTGCGATAATCTTCTGTTTTTAATGTGCCGACTTCTAAGGATACAGAAGGGACTTCTTCGTGGACGCTTCGCACGCATTCTACCAGATATTCTACGGAGACAAACTTTGGATGTTCGCCAGCGACAAGGAGGATGTTTCTAAATCCTTGCTTTTTGAGTTCGCGGGCTTCCTGCATGACCTCATTCAGTGTCAGTGTGACCCGCAGAATGTCGTTATCGCGCGAAAATCCGCAATATTTGCAGTTGTTTATGCATTCGTTGGAAAGGTATATCGGTGCAAAAAGGCGGATGACTTTACCAAATCTTTGCAGTGTGATTGCATGTGCTCGTTGAGCCAATTTTTCGATATATTTTTCAGCCGCAGGTGAAATAAGATTGGCAAAGTCTTGCAGGGACAATTTATCTTTTTTAAGAGTCTGTTCGACATCATTTGCAGTGGCGTCGAGAGACCTTTTAATCAGCTCTTTTATCGGAAGAGCGTTAAGTTCATGAACAAAACTCATCAGAATAATTTATAGCATAAATCGGAATTGTCGAGATGGGGTAGGTGGTATGGTAAATGGATGGTTTGTTAGCCGTACCTGTGAAAAATTATATTCGAATAGGATTACGCCATGTCTTATGAATGAAATAGCCTTTTCTGCGCTGTTAGGTAAGAAAGAGGAAACAGGTTAAGATTCGACCCTGTTTGTGTTGGGGTGTAAGTTGAGCCACTGGAGGCAGGATGAAGCCATTATTCGCAGGTTGATTTTAAAACATTAAATCAGGCGGGGATTGTTTTTACCACGGTTTTAGGATGCAGTTTGAGTAATTGGTGTCGCCGGTGTTGTATAAAAAGGTTGTCAATCCGGAATAGCTTAATTGTCTTACGCTTCCATCGGTTACCGCAATGTTTCCCGATTTCTGGTGTATGCTGTTATCCCATTCGGAGGAGTCCGGGTATAAGGAGGTTATTCCACCGTAGATTCCGGCGACCATGCATGAGCCGCCGTCTGAGCCTTTAACATTCCTGTCGCCTGCGAGGTGGTGTTGCGGCAGGGTTTCGCGCGCTTCGGTGGCTATGAAGTAACTCAGGGCTTTGTCTTTAAGACCGCAGAAGCCGTGGTTTGCGTCGGTTGACCAGTCTGTCGCAATGGTCCTATTAGCGGAGTCGCTGGGGCAAATCAGAACTTTCGGGCTACCGACTTCATTTGAGATGATGCTGTAATGGTACCATACCTCGGCGATTCCTTTTGAGCCGCCGTTTGTGGTTTCAATCCACCAAGAATATTTGCCTTCGTTGTCGTCTGCCCACAATTTGAAGCCAATCGTGGCTTGCTTGAGGTTGTTGACGCAGGCGATTCGCTGGGCTTTTGCCTTTGCTTTGGAAAGAGCTGGAAGGAGCATGCTCGCCAGAATTCCGATTATCGCGATAACAACGAGCAGTTCTATAAGGGTAAAAGCCAGTGTTTTCCGTGTATATTTCATTTCATTCCCGTTCATATTTGTTTTCCACATATTGCACGCCCATCTATTGGTAATAGACGGGAAAAGCAGACAAAAAGTTTCACTGAATGTTTCAGGTTTCAGGAATCTCTGTTGGGTATGTGATGTGTTTTGTTTACAAGGTGCGAGACATGTTTTGTAAATTTTGGTCTCTGTTTTGAAAGTGCAAATCAGTCGATGGCGTCGTTGTATTAAGAGGAGCGCAAAAATTTGTTCTGAAATGGTATTTTTTGGTGGTTTGCTTTCCTGTGCAATTGGAGATATGATTTTTGGGTTTATTCCGATTTTCTTTCTTATTGGTGGAAAAAAGAGAATTACGATGTTTGCTCTTCGTGGCGCAATGAGCACTGCCGTTTTCCGAATTACATGTTGGTGATGAATGGTTGATATTCTTCTGGCAGGAGAGGGATTACCTGTTTGCGAGAGGGGCTTGTTCCTGCGTATTCGTAAAATTGGCTTTGCTGGAGCGAGGTTCTCCTTAATACAAAATAGTAACTACGCTGTAGGGCGCCACCCGTAAAGTCGGTTGAGCAGGAGTTGGACATTTTCTAAAGCATGCAATTTTCCACTTGTTTGCTGATGATTGAGGAGTTATGTGGAAAAATAAAAAAGGCGTCCGGAAGGAGGACCAGACGCCTTTTATGCCCAACAGGAGAGGAGGTGCTTTAGTTCGGAAATAGAACGTTGACTTCGTTTGTGGTTGAAGAAGTACCAGACGAATCAAACATGCTCTTAAATTGAGTTGATAACAATGCGCTGGATGTTTGTTGGACGCTTCCATCCGCGAGGGCAATGTTACCGTTGTTCACGTGCATTGTGTCATCCCATTTTGGAATACTATTCCTATTGTACTTCGCTGGATTTGACGATTGTGGCGTCAAGTTTCTGTCGCCCAGCAGTATCATCTGAGGATTGGTTTCAATAGCTTCGAGGACGCAGAAATAGCTGAGGTTGTCTTTAATAGCAAAATTTACCCAATCATTTGCGGCAGTGCGTTTGGGGTCTGCTGGGCAGGCGCAAACCTTTGGAGACCCAATTTCGTTTGTGGCGCATCTGTATATATCGTAGAGGGAAGGAGTACCACCGCCTGCCGGTTGAGCGCCGCCATCATTAACAGACACCATCCATGGGAACTTGTCACCGTTGTCGTTCGACCATAATCTGAAGGCAAGAGAAACTTGCCTCAAGTTATTTACGCAATTGATTCTCTGTGCTTTAGCCTTTGCTTTAGCCAGAGCTGGAAGGAGTAACCCAGCCAGAATAGCGATAATCGCTATTACCACCAACAGCTCAATGAGCGTAAAGGCTTTGTTGTTCCTATTATTTATCTTTTTCATAGTCTTTCTTTTTTGTTTTGCGTTCAACGTTGTTTTTTGTCCGCGAACTTTCTCAGTTTATCTTTGTCCTGTCAATCTTTTTCTGATAAAAAGCAAATACAATGCCAAGTCCTGCGGTTTTAATAAATTGTTAACTAATAAATAAAATTTTCAAAAATGTGTCAAGCGATTTTTAGTTGAAATTAAATTTACATTTTTGAGGCAACATGTTATTTGCCAGTGTATTAGAGGGTTTTGTCCAATTTTTTAGGGGTTGATTGGTTATTTTTTGGATTTTTCCATTTTTCACACAAAATTTAACGAATTTCACGCATTTTAAGAAGAATTTGATTTTAAAGTTTCCTATGATATGTCATTTTGTAATACGAAAGCGCGAATATGCAGGCTCTAATAATTGGTTGTGGTTATGTTGGACTGAGGGTTGCTACAGAGTTAAAACGGCAAGGGCACGAAGTGGTTGGAACAAGGCACTCCCCGGAGGGTATATTAATCTTAGAGGCGAATGAGATACCTGCAGTTGAATTGGATGTTACTGATTCTGAAGATTTTACAAATATTAATGGGGATTTTGATTGGGTTGTATTTTGCGCCGCTCCGTCCCACTCAACGGTTTCTCATTACACGGCGGTTTATTATCAGGGGATAAAAAATGTTCTGGATTGGCTTAAGAAGACCAGGGTAAAGAAGTTTGTATATACAAGCAGTACAGGGGTTTATGGACAGAATGATGGTTCCGTTGTAACCGAAGAAAGTCCGATTTTCCCGACTTCGGATACTTCTAAGATATTAATTGCTACGGAGGAGTTGATACTTCAGGAAGCTCGAGGCTCTGGTTTTCCTGCTGTAATCCTCAGAGTTGCAGGGATTTATGGACCTGGAAGGGGGTATTTTTTTAAGAAGTTTGTCAGCGGAGAGGCGGTTATTTACGGAGATGGTAGTAGATATCTGAATATGGTCCATGTTGAAGATGTTGCTGGTTCAATAGTTGCTGCTCTTGAACGCGGCGCGTTGGGGGAGGTTTATAATGTTGTTGATAATGAACCAGTTACGCAGATTGATTTCTTTAGATATCTTTCCGAGAGATTAAAGAAACCGTTGCCGCCGTTTGTTCCGAATCAGACTGAAATTGGTGGGAGAACTGTAAGTTCGAATAAGCGAGTTTTGAATAAGAAACTCAAAGAAAATTTAAAGTATGTCTTTAAATATCCTACTTTTCGCGATGGTTACGAAGAAAACATTATGGAACTACTGAATAAAAAACCGTCAAATACATAACAAAACGGTAAAGAAACTGCTGAATTCTGAAAAAAAAACGATTTGCGCGGTATGGGAGCGGAATCCTTAGTCCATGCAAATCGAGGTAGAGATAGATTTAAAAACGTGCTATTTTCACTAATATTTGCTATAATATTAAAGTTTTAATGATGAAGATGAATTCAATCAGGCTTTTATTTATCTGGGCAATTGGTTATTGCTTATTATTTTTTATTGAGACAAAGGGACAGGTTGCTTCCACGAACCAACCGGGCGAATATGGGATATCTGATGTTCGAACAAGTGTTGAAGAGGCGCGTATTGCGCGGCTTGTGGTTGGGCTTTTAGAGAGGATGCATTATAATCAGCAACCTTTGAACGACGGGATGAGTTCAAAGTTTCTTGACAGGTATTTAGACACGCTGGACCCGGCGAGGATGATTTTTTTAAAGTCTGATGAGGAGGAGTTTGAGGTTTACAGGACAAAGATGGATGATATGCTGTTGAGGTTTGGTGATGTTGCTCCGGGCAAGATTATTTTCAACCGACTTTTGAAGCGGTATGAACAGTTTGTTCATTATGTGACAAATCTTGTTGCGACTGAGAGGTTTACTTTTGACACGGATGAACGTATTCTTGTTAATCGGAAAGACCAGCCGCGTCCCGCCGACCTTGATGAGGCGAAAAAACTCTGGCGCGATAGGGTGAGGTATGAATATTTGCAGGAGAAATTGAATAAGGAGAAGCCCGAGGAGATTATCAAGATAATTACGCGTCGGTATAATCGGCAATGGCGCACGTTGAGGGAGATTGACAGCGAGGAGGTTTTGCAATTGTTCCTCAGTTCGCTTGCGCATGTGTATGACCCACATTCAGAATATATGGGGCGTCCTGCTTATGAGAATTTCAATATAAGTATGAAACTTTCTCTCTGCGGGATAGGTGCTGTTCTAACTTCTGAGGATGGGTATTGCAAGATACGGGAATTGATGCCTGGTCCAGCCATGCGCAGCGGGAAAGTAAAAGTAAATGACAGGATTGTTGCGGTGGCGCAGGGGACAAATGAATTTGTGGATGTGATTGATTGGAAGTTGAGCAAGGTGGTGGAGTTGATTCGCGGTCCCAAGGGGACAGAGGTTAGGCTGGTTATTATTCCTGCTGATGCACCAGACCCTTCGACTCGCAAAATCGTTAGCCTTGTCCGCGATGAGATAACGCTTGAGAACCAGGAGGCTAAGGCAAAACTGCTTGAAATCCCGCTCGAGAATGGCGAAACAAACCGCATTGGCATAATTGATTTGCCGTCGTTTTATGCTGATTTGAGCAATCGCAACGCGGATCACAAGAGCACGACTACGGATGTGGCAAAGCTCATTAAAAAACTTAAGGCTGAGAAAGTAAGCGGGATAGTACTTGATTTAAGGCGAAATGGTGGTGGTTCTCTTGAAGAAGCAATTAATCTTACCGGGTTGTTTATTAAAGAGGGTCCGGTTGTCCAGGTTAAGGACAGCGATGGAACGATTTCTGTGGATTATGACCGCGATCCGAATGTGTTATATGATGGTCCGCTTGTGGTTTTGACGAGCAGGTTTAGCGCGTCGGCGTCTGAAATTCTTGCCGCCGCTTTGCAGGATTATAAGCGGGCGGTTGTGATTGGCGATAAATCTACACACGGCAAGGGAACGGTGCAGTCATTGATAGAATTGAATCGCTTTTTACGGACGACTAATAACCTTGGCGCTTTAAAGCTCACGATAAGAAAGTTTTATAGAATTAACGGCGAGTCCACGCAATTGAAGGGTGTGACGCCGGATATCGTGTTGCCATCTGTGAACAACTACGCCGAGGTTGGTGAGAGTTCACTGCCTAACGCAATGCCGTGGGATACAATTCCGCCGTCCAAATATGAGGCTGTTAACTTGATAACAAAAACGGTCGTTGAAGAATTGGCAAAACGGTCAGCGGAGAGGGTGGCAAGAGATAGAGACTTTGCCTACATCACGGAAGAGATTGAAAGGTATAAAAAAGCTCAGGCGGATAAAACGGTTTCTTTGAATGAGATTCAAAGGCTTAAGGAAAAGGAAGATGCAAAGAAGCGGATTGAAGACAGGAAGCAGGAGATTAAAAAGCGTCCCGCGCCGAAGTATACATCTTATGAAATAACGTTGAAGAATGTTGATAATCCAGGATTGCCGGCGCCTATGAGCTTGAGGAAAGATACAGAAACAAATAAGGTTTCAACTGCTTCTGCATCTTCGACAAACAAAGTTGACCTTGCAAAAGTGGAAACCCAGGGGGTGGTTGCGAAATCTGAAAAGTTGGATTCGGACGACCCGTTTGATAGTGAAAAGACTGATGAAGACGAAGGTGTTTTATCGAGCGTTGACCCGACGATGGATGAGGCGCGTCGAGTTCTTCTGGATTTAATAGAAGTTTTAAATAAAACCGCTGTTGCTCAGAAGAAGTCGGAAAGTATTTCTCATCAGTGATTATTGGTTTGACGCTGGGGGTTTAATAGAAATTGGGAAGGATGCTTTGATGCTTTGGGGGGAGGTGTAGTGTTTTGTATCTGTTGGGGGCTTTTCACTGCGGAGGAAATGGAAGGTGAATTTAAAGAGAATCACCCATTTTTCTGTGGAGGACGGGATTTGTATATCGAATTATTACCCTTTTTCTGGTTGTGAAAGGGGATATTATTTTTTGGTTGTGCATTGAATGGAAATTTGTTCTTGTATTTTATAATTTATATTTTCGTGTTTTTTCTTAATCAATGCTAACTATTGAGGTTTTGTGATGAATTTTTATCGATTTGTTGAAATGGAGTGGAATGTAGGTATATTATTCCCGTATTTTAATGTGTTGTATAATAAATTCGTAAGAAGCTGAATATTAATGTGTTGTTAATATTGTAAAGAGATAAATATTTGTTAATAGAGTTTATTTTTAGATGAGAAAGCCATCGTTAGCGATAATATTTCTGACTGTTTTCATTGATTTAATAGGTTTTGGAATAGTTTTGCCGCTTTTGCCAAGGTATATTGAGCGTTTTGGTGGTAAGGGAGCGCTTATTGGTCTTGTTATTGGTTCGTTTTCGCTGATGCAGTTTATTTTTTCTCCGATTTGGGGCAGGATTTCTGACAGGGTTGGGAGAAGGCCTATTTTGCTGATTAGTAACGCTGGTTCGGCGATTGCTTATACATTATTTGCACTTGCCGCAGATATTGGGGGAACGCCAGGTTTGTTGCTTGTGCTTGTGTCCCGTGTGTTTGCCGGGATTTGCGGGGCAAATATTTCTGTTGCTTCGGCTTATATTGCTGATATTACGCCGGTTGAAAGACGCTCCAGAAGTATGGCGTTGATAGGACTGGCTTTTGGATTGGGGTTTATTTTTGGTCCTGCAATTGGCGCGTTCGGGGCAAAGGCATATGGGTTGGCTGGACCTGGTTGGGTAGCGGCTGGTTTATGCGGTTTTAATTTTGTTTTGTCTATTTTTATATTAAAAGAGAGTTTGCAAACAAGCTCGGTGAAGAGCGAGCCGCGCCCGCGTCTTGAGCAATGGATTCACACGTTTCGTCAGCCAAAGCTTGGTGGGTTGATTGGGCTTTATTTTCTTGCCACTTTTTGTTTTACGAGTTTTGAAGCTACATTGCCGCTTTTGCTTGCAAAGGCGTATAAGTATGATGAAACGCAGTTGGGGTATATCTTTAGTTTTTGCGGGGTTATTGCGGCTTTGACACAAGGCGGGTTGATTGGTGTGCTTGTAAAGAGGTTTGGGGATGGACGGTTGATTTCAATTAGTTTGGTTGTGGTGGGTGTGAGCCTTGCGCTTATGCCGCTTGCCGGTAGTATTGGTGTTTTGTTGATTTTGCTGGCAGTTTTTTCTGCGGCATCGAATGTGAATCGGACTCCGACGATGGGGCAAATTTCTGTTCATGCGCCGCCGGGGGAGCAAGGGGCAACGCTTGGGATAGCGCAAAGTGCGGGGACTCTGGCTCGGGTCTTTGGTCCAACGTATGCCACTGCGTTGTATGGTGTTAATACGAATCTTTCGTTTCTGGTTACAGCGTTTTTGACGGTGGCTGGCGGTATATTTGCGTGGAAGTTTCTGGTTTCTGGGGCTTCGGCTTCCAGAGGGGTGGCGGCTGTTGGTGAAAAGATTTAACTTAGTTTTGTCTTTCTTATCTTTTGGTAATTTGTAGAATTTGTTTGTGCATGAAGTTGGAATAATGGCGAATGTTTTGCGTATTGCGGAGGAGACTGCACGTCGAAACGAGGCAGAGCGTATATTAAGGCTTAAGGTTAGAATTGGGGTGATGAGCGGGGTTGTAATGGAGGCTTTAGAATTTGCGTTTGAGGCGTTGAAGAAGGGGACTATGGCTGAGGGTGCGGATTTGGATATAGATGTGGTTTCGGCGTCATGTTGGTGCGAGGAGTGCAAGATTGAATATGAGCCGGATGAGATTGATTTTTTGTGTCCGAAGTGCGGTGGTGGAAATATTAAACTTCAAAAGGGCAGAGAGATGGAGTTAGTATCGATAGATTATGAGTGAAAACGCAATTAATTGTGTTTTAATAGGTTGAGGTGTTTATGTGCAAAGAATGCGGATGCGATGGCGACAGTTCAACACGAATTGACGATGTTCTGGCAAAAGAGATAAGGTCGCCGCTGGTTGGTTCGCGGACTCATGGCGGTTCGGGTTCGTCTGGGCATGAGGGGGCCACACATTCTCAGGAGCATCAACACGGGGATGAAGGGCATCATAGTCTTGGAGAAGAGCATTTTCATGAACATAGTCATGAAGAGATAGAGTCGCATTTGCATAAGACGGTTGAAATAAATCGTCCGATTCTTGAGCAGAACGATAGGATAGCTGAGAGGAATCGCGGTTTCTTTTTGGCAAAGGGGATATTTGTTATTAATATGCTGTCGGCTCCGGGTTCGGGGAAGACTACGCTTGTGTTTGAGACTGCAAGGAGGCTCCGGGGGAGGTTGAATATTGGGGTTATAGTGGGCGACCTTGCTACGCAGAATGATGCTGAGGTTTTGCGAAAGGCGTCAATTCCTGTGGTTCAGGTTAATACTGGAATGGCGTGTCATCTTGACGCTGAGATGGTTGCGCGGTCTCTTGCGAAGTTGGGATGCGATGGGCTTGACCTTTTAATTATAGAGAATGTTGGAAATCTTGTTTGTCCGTCTTTATTTGACCTTGGTGAGAGTAAGCGTGTTGTTTTATTGTCTACGACGGAGGGTGAGGATAAGCCTTTGAAGTATCCGCCGCTTTTTCATAGCGCGGATGTTGCAATTATAACTAAGAAAGACCTTTCGCAGGTGGTTGGGTTTAATCGGGACTATGCGCTTGAAAATCTGAAAAAGATAAGTCATCACGCAATTGTTTTTGAAGTTTCTGCAAAGACAGGTGAGGGAATGGAACAGTGGTGTGAGTATCTGGCGAGTGAATGCAGGAAGAATAGTGGGAAGGGGCATTAAGATGGGGTTTCATGGAGTTTAATGAGAAAAGGTTTTTAGAAGGATGGCAGAAGGCAACGGGCGAACTTCTGAATGCTCGCAATGAGGGCGGCTACTGGAAGGGGCGGCTTGCGAGTAGTGCGCTTGCCACAGCAGTGGCTGTATCGGCGCTTGAATTGGTTCGCAAAGAATATGTGAGGGTGAATCAGAAGCCGCCGTTTGATTGTTCGTTGATTGCAAATGGGTTAAAGTGGATTTCAAGGAATGTGAATCCTGATGGGGGATGGGGTGATACGGTTTTAAGCCGTAGTAATATTAGCACAACAACGCTTTGCTGGTGCACGTTTTATATTGTTGAAGGTGCGGTTGATAAGTATCGGGATGTAGTTTGTGGGGCTGAAAAGTGGTTAAAACAACATGCCGGGAGAATTGAACCCCATATTCTGGTGCCAGCGATTATTGGTCGTTATGGGAATGATCGGACGTTTTCGGCGCCGATATTGATGGTGTGTGCTGTGGCAGGTTGTCTTGGCGATAAAGAGGGCGCGTGGGGATTGGTACCTCAATTGCCATTTGAGGTGGCTGTTCTGCCGCGCGAGTTGTTTGCTGTTTTGAAAGTGCCAGTTGTGAGTTATGCTTTGCCTGCTCTGGTTGCGATAGGACAGGCAAGGCACGCAAATCTATCTTCAAAAAACTGGGTTTTGAATTTAATAAGGAATGCGGTAAGGGAGAAGACGCTTGAGTTGGTGGAGAAAATACAACCTGAGAATGGCGGATTTTTAGAAGCGATTCCGTTGACAAGTTTTGTGGCGCTGGCGTTGACGGTTAGCGGCAGGTTCAATCATCCGATTGTTTCCAGGGCGGTTTCATTCATTGAATCATCTGTTAGAAAGGATGGGAGTTGGGCAATTGATACAGACCTTGCGACGTGGGTAACAACGCTTTCTGTGAACGCGTTGTTGAGCGCACCTTCGAAGTTGAAAATTGGTCTTGAGTTGGACGATCTTAACGGCGTTTTACGCTGGCTTTTAAGTCAGCAACACATGGCGATGCATCCATACACTGGCGCCTTTGGTGGTGGATGGGCGTGGACAAACCTGCCTGGCGGTGTGCCAGATGCGGATGACACGGCGGGGGCTTTGCTGGCGATACATAAGATAATAACGAGTTTGTCCGGTGGGAAGT
>JAOADO010000010.1 GCA_026417275.1 Verrucomicrobiia bacterium | reverse complement strand
CATGTATTGTTCAGACGGGAGAATCCGACAACTGTGAAAAAGGATTTTGAATTGCTTCCGCTTCGGAATGGTAAAGGCAGGTTTATTGGTTCAATAATCGGGGTGCGTCCGTTGAGCGGTGATTGGTGGGGAGAAGGCGAGGTAAAAGTGTATCTTGACGGGGATGGAGATTTTCCGACTATTTGCGGCACGGGGAGCGAAGATTATGTTGGTTTGTCGTGGGGAATGCAACTTGCGCCTTATTTATATAACGGATGCAGTTTGAATGAAAGAGATTATGTTTCGATGTATCGATGGCATTTGCCAGACCCGATATTCTGGAAAAAATCATGCAGGGTGACCATACAACAGATTGGATGGAAAAACGGTTTGTATGAGCGTTCTGACGATTGGTCTTGCGCCACATTCTTTTATCAGCCAATCCCGAGCGAACCATTGCCTAAATTGCCATCTGTGGATGAAAGGATTGCGGACATTGTTTCGCAGAGACAGCAGTAATAATTAGATGGCGCAATTAAAGAGGCGTTGTTAATGGCTATTTGCCTGGGGGGTTGGGTTTTTTGTGGAGTATTCTTTCGTGTTTGAAGGTTTTTTAAAAAGTGTTAATTTGAATATAGATTTAGGGCAAATAATATTGATTCCCAGAGACCAGAATTAGCGAAATAAGAATTTTTATGAAATCATCAGTAAGGCAAGCGCCACACAATAATAATGTGCTTGTGGTGATAATGGGAGGAGGACAGGGGACAAGGCTTTTCCCGCTGACGCGAGAGAGGGCTAAACCTGCGGTGCCATTAGCCGGGAAATACAGGCTCGTTGATATCCCGATTTCAAATTGTATAAATTCCAATTTGAAGCGAGTTTATTTATTGACCCAGTTTAATTCCGCTTCATTGCACAGACACATTACACAATCGTACAAGTTTGACCATTTTTCCGGTGGATTTGTAGAGGTTCTGGCGGCTGAGCAGACGCCGACAAGCATGTCGTGGTATCAGGGAACTGCGGATGCTGTGCGCAAAAATCTTGTGCACTTCATGGACCATCATTTTGAATACATGCTTATTTTGAGCGGAGACCAATTGTATCGAATGGATTTCAGAGCGATGTTAGAGCAACATGCCAATTCTGACGCAGACGTTACGATTGGTGCAATAACGGTTGGGAGACATGCCGCGGAGGGACTTGGCATTATGCAGATTGATGAGAATCGGCGGATTGTAAAGTTTGTTGAAAAACCAAAAGACCAGCAGGTTCTTGATTCGCTGAAATTAGATAAAGCGTTGTATGAAAAATTCAAAATTCATGGAGACGCCGATTATTATCTTGCTTCGATGGGTATATATGTGTTCAGCAGGGAAGTGATTTTTAGACTGCTGGATAATTCGTATTCTGATTTTGGTAAGCACATAATTCCGCTGGCTATCCAGACGAGCAAAGTCAACGCGTACATATTTCAAGGATACTGGGAGGACATCGGGACGATTAAATCGTTTTTCGAGGCGAATCTGGATGCTGTGTCCGAATTGCCAAGATTCAACTATTTCGATACAATCTACCCAATTTACACAAGACCGCGTTTTTTGCCACCGTCTAAAATTAATGGGGCGTCTATCAATCATGCGATAATTTCGGATGGGTGTATTATTAATCATGCCAGCATAGATAATTCAATAATTGGTTTGCGCGGTTTTATTGACGCCGGGAGTTATCTGCACAGGGTGATAATGCTTGGTAGCGATTATTATGAGTCAGCAGAGTCAATTGAAAGGAATGCGGCTGCTGGCAGACCAAGAATAGGCGTTGGAAAGAACACGCGTGTGGAAAACGCGATTCTTGATAAGAATGTTCGGATTGGAGACAATGTTGTTATATCACCCGCGGGAAAACCACCAAATGTTGACCATCCTTTGTATTACATACGTGATGGGATTGTTATAATTCCCAAAAACGGAGTTGTACCCAGCGGAACAATTATTTGAAAAAATAACAATATTCAATGTGGTCAACTATTAAGAATGGAGTTTTTGATTATCTGGTATACGTCGGTTGATTCGATAATTTTACTGTCGAGCAATCCGTGGTGTTCGGTTATAATTAACGGGAAATCTATTATGTCTGTGTAAAATCCGCCGTGTGAGCCTTTGATGAGGTTGGGATTTAATGAAACAACATCGAACAGCGCGCGGAAGCCAAGTTTGTTTTGTAGGATACGGAGGGCTAACTTGGTTTGTGTAAATCTGCTGGATTCATCTAAGAATAGTTCAAGTGGGTCGTAACCTGGTTTTCGATGGATGTCCACGGTTCGGGCAAAATCTGGAGCAACGTTGTCGTCGAACCAATAATAATAACAAAACCATGCGTCGTTCTCTGCAACGGCGATTAAATCTCCGGCGCGCTGATGAGAGATTTTTCTATCTTGCTTGGCGGATTCGTTGAGTACACTTTTGATTCCTTCCTGTTGAAGGATAAGGTCTTTAATTTCGTTTGTAATGGATGAATCGTTTATGTAAATGTGGGCGATTTGATGGTCTGAAATTGCAAAAGCCTTTGAAGCGCCGGCGTCGAGTTTTTCCGTTCCAAGTTCATCTTTGATGGCAAGCCATCCTTTTTTCCGAAACAGGCGATTAAGGAAGATTGTTTTTTTAACCTCAGAAATACCATATTCAGAGAGGATTATAGGGCTGACGTTTTTTGTTTTAAAAAATGCAATAAGTTCTCCGACGATAGAGTCAATTTGTTTAAGGTCTTCTTTTATTAAAGGCGAGTTTGGACCGTGTCGTTGCAGGTTGTAGTCTAAGTGTGGAAGATAGATAAGGTTAAGAGTCGGCTTATATTTTTCTTCTATCCACATTGCGGCTTTTGCAATCCATCGAGATGCCGCGTCTGCGGAGCCAATTTTGCTGTTTTTACCAGCAAGTGGTCCCCAGAATGTTTGAAAAGGAAATCTGCCGATATCGTTGGTTATGTCGTTTCGTATTGAGTATGGATTGGTGTAAATGTCCGGGATTTTCCTGCCGTCGGCGGGATAAATTGGGCGTGGGGTTATTGAATAATCTACATTTGAATACATGTTAAACCACCAGAAAAGCTTGGCGCACGTGAAGTTTGTGGTGGTTTCTTTCAATTCGTCATAAATTTTTTTGGTTTGAACAAGTTTATTAGATTGTTTCCAGAAAAGGTGTTCAGCTAAGTCTCTATCATACCAGCCATTGCCAACAATTCCATGAGTTTGCGGATAAACGCCTGTTAAATAATTTGCCTGCGCAGAGCAGGTAAGAGCAGGAAAGGCGGGGTTTATCGCCGCTAATGAGCCTTTTTTTGAAAACTCCAGAATGGAAGGTGTGTCATTGCCAAGGAGTTTTCCAGTTAGGGCTACAATATCTATTACGGCAATTCTGCACATAGGTGTTATGGCAAATTGAAAAACGACGTTTCAAAGATGATGCACAATCATTTACCAACGGAATTGTTTATCCAATCAAGGTAGTCCTGAAAACCATTCTCTATTTTGGTGGCTATAAACTCCGGTGTTTGATATGGGTGATTTGAGAGCACAGTTGTTTCAAGTTCCTTTATTTTTGACAGTGTGGTTTTCATTATTAAAAGCAGTTCGTTCGACTTATCAATCTTTCCCTGCCACCAATAATGAGATTCAATTTTTGGTAATATGTTAGCGCATGCTATCTGTTTTGATTCGAGCGCTTTTCTTGCAATTTTTCTGGCGGTTTTCAAGTCTGGAACTGTGACAAAAATCGCAACATAACGTGCTTTTTTAAGCGTTTTTTTCATAGATATTATTATATTCGTTTTCCTGTCGTTTTATGGAAAGATAATAATAGAATTCAAAATTTTCATCAAATAAACGCTGAAATGCGCCTTTGCTAAATCAGAGTTTCAGCATACGTGTTTTAAAGGCAAGGCTTTATTTTACGGTTTTACAAGCCGCAGGAAGAGGTTTGGTTCATTGTTAATCTCGATTAGATAGTGTTTCTGGCTGTTGGACTCAATTACTGTGAATGGCACATTGAATCCACCGTTTGGAATATGATTTATATTTGTGTAGCCGACAACACGCCAATCGCCATATATAGAGGGGGCAGAGAGGCGGAGGTATTTGCCTTCTCTGCGAATTTCTGTTGCTACGTTTGGCAAAACCTGGACAAAGCCAGCGCCTTCGATAGCAAGGTCGAACGCAAGGTCGGAACTCGAAGCAGAGTTTTGATGAATCTCCACAGCTACAAGGTGAATGCCTGGCGTCAAGGTGACGCTAACTTGCGTTTGGTAATAAGTTTGTTCTGCTGTTCCACTGACTGCGGCAGATGCTAAAGTCTGGTAATTCACGTCGCCAGATGGCATATTGCTTCTGAATTGTTCGGTTCCATCAAGGTAAACCACGGCGCCATCGTCGCGCAGGAGATAGAACGTTAGATTTGTTATTACCACCCCATCTGGAACAGTAAGAGTTTTGCGGAAGTAATATGTAATGTATTTGTTATTCGAGTTGGTTCCAAAGTTGAGTTTTGTAACCTCGCCATCGTCGCCGTAGCCAAGCCGCGCTTGAGCGGATTTCCAGGACGAATCATCGAACCATCCCCAGCGCCATGCTGTTCCCTGGTCGGAACCGTCGTCCAGATATTTCCAGACTGAATTGCTGGAGATAAGTTGGACGTGAAGACTGTTTTGTCCCACAATGATGGTAATTGGTTCGGAATCTACAATCTTTCCGTAGGCGGTAATTGCGCGAACAGCAACGGTATGAGTTCCTGGCAGGAGCGTATTCCAGATGAAAGAGGCATCGTTACTGCCGCTTGTCTCGGCAAGTTTAGTTCCATTCACGTAGAACTCGGTTTTTTGAGTCGGTGAGGAAGGTGTCCACACAGCCGCGCGAACATTTACTGTGTTTGTTATGGAATAGACTGAGCCGGATGCGGGCGAATAGATCATTATTTTGTCTGCAGTGTCTCCGTATGCTAAGAGTTCAAGGTCGAATCCAGCGTCACTGCTTGTCGAGGACGATTGGTGGAGTTCTACAGCAACGACATTGGTCCCGTTTATCAACCCTGATTCGCGCGCCGCTACAACTGTGGTGAACCAGGCGGTTTCATCCGGCGTGTCAACTGTTGAATTTGCAGTTGTGGTATGTCCGATGGAGCCAGAGGGCATGTTGCTTCTGAAAATCTCGCGTCCATTCAAATAAACCACGGCGCCGTCATCGCGCTGAAGTCTAAATTCGAGTTCATTGAACATTGCAATGTTGGTTATATAAAAGGCTTTTCGGAAGTAGTGTGTTATTCTGCCTTCGGTTATGATTGTTTTTTCCCCGTCAAGACCGTAACCAAAACGAGCATAGCCGCTTAACCAGTTTGTTTCATTATACACGATGTTCTGCCAGCCCGCAGGGGGAGCGGATGAGTAATCCCAGTATTTCCAATCAGACATGGCAGGGATTAAAACATGATGAACAGGCTCTACAAGGTCTTGTGGTTCTACAGCTGTTATAGATATGGGAATGCTAACAATGGATTGTCCTGAGCCAAAGAAAGCTTGTGCGCGGATTGTGTATGCCCCTTTAGAGGTTGGAGTCCAGTCGAATCGGAAAGGCGCAGTATAGGTGTCACCAACCCGTACGTTATTTATATAATATGTTACGCGTTGTACGTAGCTACCGCCAGCGATGGCAACTGAATTAATTTCGACTGGTGTGTTAACGGTTATTTTTGCGCCATTGTATGGGCTGGAGATGTAAATGCCGTTTGTTAAATTGGTTTCAGTAATGCCGAGCAGTTCAAGGTCGAACCCGAGGTCACTACTCGAAATGTTTGCTTGATGGACTTCAACAGCGATTATATTTGTTCCAGCGGAAATATAAGTTGCCGGGATTTGAGCCTGTATTGGCGTCAATTCTTCTGAACCGCCAAGTGTCCGCAAAGCAAGGGAATTAAATGAAACCATCCCGTCGAGCAGATTATCGCGAAAGACCTCCTTGCCGTTAATGTAAACAACGACTCCATCGTCTCGAATAATGTTTAATAAAAGCGAACTTAACGCTGTTGAATTTGCTACGTAGAACTGTTTACGGAAGTATGTTGTTATGTAGCGGGCAGAACTGTTTGTTCCCCAATTTACAACCGTGCGTTCGCCGTCGTTGCCATAACCGAACTTGCCGGCGCCCGAACGCCATCTGCGGTCATCAAAATTGAGGCTTCTCCATGTCGTCCCCTGGTCAGTTCCGTTATCCAGGAATTTCCAGGACTCTCCAAATGAAATTAACGCGTTCACCACAGGCGGAGATTTTATGTTTACTACTACAGGCGCGCTGGTTATTGAGCCGCCGATGGAATCCGTAGCAACGGCAATAATTTGATGCATCCCTGGCAATGGTTTCTGCCAGTCTATGAAAAAGTCTGGCGGTGTTGCTGTTCCGATCAATGTGTTTCCGGAGTAAAAATCTGTTTTCAAAATGCCAAGGTTTTGTCCGGCCACAGCTTCAGCCGAGACGTGGACGACCGCAAGAGATGAAAACTCGGCATTGTTGGTTGGCGAGGTTATCCAGACGCCGCGGTTTCTGTTCGTCGTTGCAAGCGCAACAAGCGAAATGTCGAAACTTAAATCCGAACTGCTCGCCGAGCTCTGGTGGATTTCGACAGCAATAAGGTTTGTCCCGTGGATGAGAGTTGAAGGGTTAATGGTGAACGGATTGAAGTTTTGTCCATCGTCAGGCGCGTTTTCTGCGAGCGTTGACCATGTGACTGTCCCTTCTGGTAAGAGGTCTCGAACGACTTCAACGCCGTTTATGTAAACAATTGCGCCGTCGTCTCGTTTCAGATTGAGCGTAAGGTTAGTAATTGCCATTGGGTCGTTGACAGTGAAATATCGCCGGAAATAAGTAGTTATCCATTTATTATTTGAATCACTTCCATATGAAACGCGTGTTGCTTCATCATTTTCGCCGTATCCTAACTCTGCCGGACCGCTTTGCCAGCGACTGTGGTCGTAGGAGAACTGATACCAGTTGGCGGGGGCATCATTGTTTGTAGCAAGGTAATACCATATAGCGCCCTGTGGGATTAGCGTTATTTGAACTGGCTGTGGTACAACAATCGGCGCGGCGATTTCCACTTTAACCGGCGCTGATGTGTAGGAAACTCCGCTGATTACTGCAACGGCGGTAAGTGTGTGTTTGCCGAGCGACGGATTGTTCCATGTTGCCTGATATGGCGCGCTCATATCTTGGGATAGCAACGAGCCGTCAACAAAAAACGCGACACCCGTTACGGGAGTGCTGCCGCTTTTCGCCTGCGCGGTAATTGTGATGGACGATGGATTGTAAAAGACCTGGTTGTTCTTGGGAGTGTCAATATAAACGGCGCGAATGTTTGTGACTCCAGCGAGCGAAACGCCGCTCAGTGCAAGGTCGAAGTTGGCGTCCGAACTGTCAGCAACTGATTGATGGATTTCTACGGCAACGGTATTTGTTCCGATGTGCAAAACGCTCGTGGGCAGATTTGTCTGCAAATAGGCTGTTGGTTCAACCGTGGATGATGCCAGCGTTTTGTAATTCACCATTCCAGAGGGCATGTTGTCGCGAAAAACCTCTGCGCCGTTGATGTAAACAATTACGCCGTCGTCGCGCAAAACTTCGAGCAAAAGATTTGTGAATGATGAAAGCGTTTGCGATGTTACGTTGAATTTGTGTCTAAAATAATAAGTTATGTGTTTATTGCTTGAATTTGTGCCATAACGGATAACTGTTGTTTCGTTTCCTTCGCCGTAGCCAAGGATTGCTGCTCCGTTGGACCATCCGGAGTCGTCAAAATTAGAAGAAATCCAGTTTGTTCCCTGGTCAGAACCGTCGTCCAGGTATTTCCACACTGAACCTTTTGAAATTAATGAAACATACAAATTGCTGGATGCTGGTATCATGAAGAAGTCTGCCCCGGAATAGTCTGGTCCAACAGTCACAGCTGAAGGCGCGATGAAAGTGTTTGTTCCGAATATTGGTTCCATCGCGTTTAACGTGTAAGTTCCAGCGGAGATGTTTCCGATTGTGTAACTGCCATCTGTACCGCTGAATCCATATTTTGAGGAATCAATGTAAACCTTTATGCCAGTAACCGGTTTGCCGTCGGTAGTCAAAACGCGACCGGAAATTGTGTATGTGGAAGGATTGCCAACCTGAACGGTAATTGTTTCGGCGGCAACACCGCCTTTTGTATCGCTGACAGCACAATAGATGCGATATTTCCCGGCAGATGAAAATGACTTCGCGACTACAGGGGCGTTTTCTGTACTGTATGAGCCGTCTCCAAAATCCCAGAAATAAGCAAGTGTATCGCCATTTGTGTCTTTTGCTTCCACGCTAAATGTAATCGTTTGGTTTACGGACGCTGTTCGCGTGGATGCAGAAAGGAAAATCTCTGGTGGCACATTTGTTGGGAAAGGACCAAAGTTGATGGCTATATCCAGCGATTCTGGATATGTTTTTGCCTTTCGTAGAGGCGTTATATAGAGGTTCATTGATGGGTCGGCAAAAGTTCTGCCGATTGTGAGCGGATGGTCGTCTTTGCCTCCAGATGAACCTGGGGTTGTATCGAACAGGATTGTGCTTCCTGAAACCCAGCGCAGGCTTATGCCATTCATTAAAGCGGTGTTGTCCGTCCAGAGCTGGCGAAATTCAAGCCAGTATGGATTCCCAGATGGACGATTTATGCGGAGTCCACGGATTCCGGCTGGAGCCTGGACGATATCGTGAGCAAATAAGCGGTACACGCCGCTTGTGGTAACTGTTGGACAATCGCTGTTTGAAATCCAGTTAATCCTGTTTTTATTCCATGAGCTGAAGTGGCGCTTTCCGCCGCCGCTTCCTCCCATTGTGTCAAATGGATCGCCGTATTCTTCATTTTCACCATCGCCAATCATGGATTTATCACCAGTGTTCCACCAGTTGGCATGCCCAAGACCAAGGTTATGCCCGAACTCGTGCGCTGTGGTACGGACATCAAAATAACTGTTAGCAAGATGAAATCCCACGCCACCCACGTATCCAAGTCCAGCATAGGTGTAGGCTGGTTTTGAACCTGTTACAACAAAGAAAAAGTCGTATTTATTCAGGTCGTAACCGTAAACATCGCGCGCTTTTTGCTGAGCTTCGGGATAAAGTTTTGAAAGCCCGGCATTATCGTAAGCCGCGGCATTTGTGCTCATTCTCATTACTGGTGTAATGTCTGAGCCTTGTCCGACTGGCGCAATTATAAATTTTGAATATGAGACTTGCGCCATAAAATTGCTGAAATCGTTCATCAAGGTGAGGGCGCCATTGGTTGTAAGCGCTTCAACCTGGTAGTCGGGGAAGTCCACACGCATCAAAAGGAATCGCTTCCGCCCCTCTGTATAACTGGACTCCGCAGTGTCAAGATTTGTCGGCACAGGTGGTGTATCGAGTGATTCATCAGAAATTCTTTGTTCTGCCCACTCAAGAGCCTGCGCCATTGTCTGAAAAGCAAAGGCTTCGCCGCCAATTTCTATCGCAATTGGTGCTGTGACACCGCGAAGTTTTGCTTCTTCAGTGCTGAGCAGACGCGCGGGGGCTGGCGATAGAGCCATAACCTTTGTTGGATTCAATCCTATGTTGTCTGGAGGCAAGTTATCCGCAAAATCGGCTGGGACAGCGATTCCATTTATAGGGACATTTTGACGCGTAATGTATTCAAGCGCTTTACCATAAGTGAACACCTGGTATTTTTCTCCATTCACCTCAGCAGTTCTTACGAGAGAAAGATGTTTATTCTGTCCGTCAATTGGCAACACACACAATACTTGATAATCAGCGCGTGTATTCAAATGTTCCTCTATATAATTCTGTATTGAAGGGGGTAACTCGGTTTTTAAACTTTGAGGCATTGCTAGTTCAAGCGCGCGTTGTGGGTCGCGAACAATCAACCTTGCCATATGGTGTAATCGTTTTTTGGCAAGTTCAACTCCTTCTTGTTCAATAGTTTGTTTGGATTTATTATCTGCGTTTCTGTATTTTATGACCCACTCGGAGAATTCTTTGAATGGTTGCTCGTTTGATTTATAATTTTGAGGGGATTGAGGGAACATTAAGACGGCATCTTCTTTTGCAGGTGTTGTTCTGTTGTGGAGCGGATTACTGATGTTTTGAGCCTTTGTGTCTGGCAAATTTTGGACAGGACTCTGTGTATTCCTTGTTTCTGTTAAAGTCTGTTTTTCTTTTATGTTAACAGTAATATGGAAAATAACGATGCTGATTACCCCTATTGCTAACACCCACCAGGCTGATTTGAATATATTTTTCATATTATAAATAACCTAATAATCCCCATTCGTTGACCGATAAATGTGTTTTTCTGGTGAAAAAGATAACAGAATTTAAGAGATTTTTAAAGGAAAAAATAAAAATGCCCTTGTATGAATAATACAATAAGTAATATTATTTAGATTTTCATTAAAAGAGGATAAAGCAATCCTAATTCTAAATATTATGATACTTTCTAATAAGTCTTAATTATTAATTATTTTTAGAAATTAAACTAATTTAATAGTATTTAGAAAATAGGATTTTTTAGTGGAAATAAAAAAGCGGCGCTTGAAGTGCGCCGCTTTTTGCGATGTATAGAAATTTAGTTTTTACTTATTTTCTCCGGTGGAAAGGGAGACGATCCATTCGAATGTGATTTTGACGTCGTCGCCAGTTTTAATACCCACGCCGCCGATGTTCGGATTTGGCGGATTAATCTTGAAGTCGGTCATCTTAAGCGGCACAGGCACCGGTGTGTAGAATTTGATTTTGTCTTTGCTAATTCTCTCAATGCCTACGTCCATAGAGACTTTATTTGTTACGCCATGGACAATTAGTTCGCCTGAGGTTTTCAGGATTGGATTGCCGCGCGCTGGAATGGATGGGAGGTTCATCTCAAGAAGTCTGTATTCGATTCTTGGATATGTTTTTGCTTCCATGTGGTTATACATGATTTCATCCATTGCGCGACCGCTACTGCTTTTGAGTGAACGGACGGGAATGAAAGCCGTGACTTTGGCGTTAACTTTGCCTGGTTCGAGTTTCACGGCTGGGTCGGTCGGAAAGTTCTTATCTAATTCCACACTGCCGCCAATGATTGAGCTTTCCGCATGCCAGTCATGAATGGTTGATGTGCCTTCCATGCGCACCTTGCAACCCTGTGGTTGTGGCGTGAATTTAACAAACTCTTGAGCATTAGTTGTTACCGCGGCGATGATTGCCGCTACTGCCATTATTTTTGTTATTGTTTTCATAGTTTTTCCCATTATTAGTTGTTAGATTTTTAAAAGTTCTCTTGGTATTTCGACTCGCGTGCCTTTTTCAATCGCTTCGTTTGCTTTTAAGGCGTAAACTGTTGCCGCTAAGCCATCTTCATAGGAAGCGGCTGGTTGTCTGTTTTTGAGTTCTTCAGTCAAATACTTGCGAAGGGCTTCGGTGTCTTTTATGTCGAAACTCGAGGCAAAGTCTTCCACAGCGCTTCCAATCAAGTCGGAATTATAAACAAACGCATCGAGAGCCTGGTAGAGCGAAGTTGGTTCAGGTTTTTCTTTTTGTGCGCCTTCGGTGTGTGCGATAATCTTGGAGGCGTCTGCTCGCAAGACAATGCCGGATTCTTTGTAAAATTCTTCTTTTTTGGCGTAGACTTCCCAACCAAGCAGGGGAGCGTCTGCCTCTTTGAACATCCAGGCTTTTGAGCCGCGAATCATGATGGCGGCGTCGCTTCCGTAGAGAATTTCATATTCAGAATCGAATGAATTGCCTAGTGTAGCCTCGTAATTGATTGTTGGTCCACCAGGCACCTGGAAAATCGCTTGGACGGTGTCTGCCACTTCGCGGTCGTCTTTGTGGAAAAGGATTCCGCCGAAGCCGGTTACGTAGCGAGGGCGAGCGAGCATCATCCACAATAATTCGTCAATTTGATGAATGCCGATTTCGCCGATTAGTCCGGAAGATGTTTCTTTATAAAGCCGCCAATTTGTTTCTTTTTGACGTTCTGGATTAGGAGATGTGCGAACCCAGGATTGTTTCTTATGCCATTGGGCGCGAGCTTTTATTGGAGCACCAGCGGCGCCTGAGCGTATGAATTGGAGCAGGAAGTGCCTTTGTTTATCTGAACGGAGTTGCAAACCAGCCTGAAAGTTGACTTTAACCGCTTCTTTTGCCGCTGTGGCGATGGCGCGGGCATCGTCTACCGTATGGGCAAGCGGTGCTTCACAGTAAACATGCTTGCCGGCTTTTAGAGCGTCAATGACAATGTCTTTGTGAAGATGTGTTGGGGTTGCGACTATGACTGCCTGAACTTCTTTCTTCTCCAGAAGTTTGCGATAATCCGAAAAGGCTTCCGCGTTTGGCGCGAGTTTCTTGGCGCGGTTAAGCATTGGTTCATAGTTATCGCAAATTGCGACTACTGGCGCGGTGGAAAGCGTGGCAAGAGTCGTCAATATTTCTCGTCCCCATACACCGCAACCAATGACTGCGCAGTTCACCGGGTTTCCACGTTTAACTTCAGTGGGTTGCGCTTGTTGCTGATTGTTTTCAGCTGGTTTTAATTCAATCCCGCCAAGCATTGTCATAATTGCCGCGATAGAAGTGCCCTGCAAGAAATTCCTGCGGCTCAGTTCCTTATGCTCAAAATTGTTGTTATTATTTTTCATATTCTGTATTTATTAACCAATTTTTAGCCGCTATAACAATATAAACTTTTAATTTTTTACCTTACTGTTTTTCCTGGTTTTTATCTTTCAAACATCATTTATTGCTCTCTATTGAAGTACTAACGCAAATTAAAGATAAAGTTACATTGCACAGTGGGGCGGTTTATTGTTTGAGGAAAGGATTTGACTGGGATGGTGCAATAAACCAATCGCGAAATTTTTGCCGGTGTTCCGTGTAATTTCATTTAATTATTGTGAAACAGGTGTTGTTTTTTTATTTTTTAAACATGAATTCTTGACAAATTCCGCAAAATTTTACGACTATTTCACAAAACTGCAGGAACTCAACCGTTTTTGAATATATGGCATTGATAGTGTCTGAAGGCGCCACAAATAAGAAAGGCGTTTTTGAGGGTGTAACGCTTTATCACTGGCTTGTCGTGATAATAGCCTCTTGTGGATGGTTATTCGATTGCATGGACCAGCGGATTTTCATCCTCGCCAGACAGCCGGCTGTTAAGGAACTTGTTTATAAACAGTCTGTAGCGGCGAATACAACAAGCACTGCGGTTTCTACTGAGACGAGCAGTGGAAAAACCACACAGGGTTCTACGGATGAAAAGAAAAAGAAGGAGACGGAGGATTTAATTAAAAAATACATAGGCAAAGCCACGACTTTCATGATTCTTGGATGGGCAACCGGTGGAATCATTTTTGGAATAATGAGCGATAAATGGGGCAGAAAGAAGACAATGGTCACGACCTTGCTTGTATATTCTGGTTTTACTGGGCTCTCAGGGGTGGCGCAGACGATTGACCAATTTATTTTGTTCAGATTTTTAGTCGGACTTGGCGTTGGGGGAATGTTTGGAGCTGCAACTACTCTTGTGGCAGAGAGTGTTCCCACCAATTTTCGTTCGGCGGCTCTTGGGACACTGCAAGCGCTTTCTGCAACCGGTAATATTATGGGTTCGCTTGTCAGTCTTAAAATTCCACCGGGAATGGAGAATTTCTGGGGCGAATATGCTGGGTGGCGGGTTATTTTCTTTGTTGGAATCCTTCCAGCGCTTCTTGCGGTTCCAATAGTTTTCATATTAAAGGAACCTGAGGCATGGATACAGGCGAAAGAGGCGGCAAAACGGGGTGAAGTTAAAAAGAAAGTCGGTTCGCCGATTGAACTTTTCCGTGATAAACGGTGGAGGCTCAATTCTATAGTTGGATTAATGCTTGGGCTTGCCGGTATGATTGGGTTGTGGGGAATAGGATTTTATTCTCCTGAATTGATTTCCGAAGCCTTAAAAGGGGCAGACCAAAAAACGATTGACACGGTACGCGGTTGGGGGACGGCGCTCCAGGACGCAGGGGCATTTCTTGGTATGATGGTGTTCACCTGGGCGGCTTCGCGGCTTGGAAGAAAGATTGCCTTTTTCGTCTCTTTCATTTTATGCGCGGGTATTGTTGTTTTTGTTTTTAACTTTCTGCATAAGGCGACGGACGCTTACTGGATGTTGCCTATGATGGGATTTGCCACGCTGTCGGTATTTGCAGGTTATTCAATATATTTTCCAGAATTGTTTCCGACGCGTCTGCGCGGGACAGGGGTTGGTTTTTGTTATAACACGGTGCGTTTTTTGGCGGCGCCAGCGCCTTATCTGTTTGGTTATTTGACCACTATTATGCCTTTTAGAACTGTGGCAACGGTAATGTCTGCTATCTTCTTTTTGGGACTTCTGGCTCTAATCTGGGCGCCGGAAACAAAAGACAAGCCATTGCCGGAAGATTGAGTTTTATTATTATCCACAGATAATAAGAGCCATTTGTTGTGTGTTCACGCGGTGAATGGATGATTATTGGTCTGGTTGCTCTTTTATTTTATAAATATGAACATCCCAGGAGTTGAAATTGTCCGAAAACTCACCGTTTTTTACTATAATTTTCCGATTTTCTTTAAATACTTCGGCTTCGGAATTCTTCAATTTTTTGATTCTAAAAGTGGCGTGGGATTCTGCATTGCGCATTGAGACGGCAAAGATGTAAATAAAGCCGTCTTTTCGTTTTGCCATAAAGGATACCGTTGCATCTTCAGGTTTGTATTCTAATTCAACAATTTGTGTGACTGAGGGCGAGTTGATTACAGGCGCAAGTTCGTGAATTTGATGATTTATGTTTGAAACTGCTCCTGTCATTTCTTTATCCGCGAGCAAACCTGCCTCAATAAACTTTGGCTGCCACTGATGAACAAAATAAATTAATCCGCGCGAACCGTGTATTAACGACATCCACACTTCGCATCTTACCTCGTGAGGTGTTGGTTTGCGCATTGGATTACTAATTTGAGTGCATTCGATACAATTCCACACGATTTTTTCGTTCTTTGTCCAGTTGGTAAGTCTTTGGACGCCACCGGCGATAAACCAGAGTTTCCCGGCGACTTCCGGGGATGAATGTGTAGCAGGATAAATATCAAATGAGACAATGTCACACCCCTTCACGTATTCGGAATAGTCTTCTGGATGATTTTTTCGGACGCCTCTGCCAACCCAGTTGTCCCAGGCAACGCCTTGACCAAGATTTAACAACACAGGACGCGATGGGTCGCGCTGGCGAAGTTGTTTGTAGTCTTCGATGATTTTTTCGGGAGCAATAGGGGGAGCGTAACCATTTCCTTGCGGGAGTCTTTGTGCGTTATCCGGTTCGTCATCGTGCATCCACCCAATGATTGTTGAATCATCAATATGTTTTAATCCGATTTCGTTTTGTTTGCAGATGAGATACATTCCTGTTTTTTTGAGCGCGATAAGTTGTTCTTCGGTTGGACCGCGCCATAATCCAACATATATATTAAAGCCAATTCGTTTATATTCTTCAGCGTGGTTTGGGTTCTGAAGCCAGACGCAAATTGGAAAAAAGTTTTCATCTTTTGGAGGACCGTATTTAAACTGTCCATAAGGATTTTGGGCTGGTGAAACCAAAATAAACGGCGGGAGGAAAATTGACAAGAAGAGCAACACTTTGCCCGTATTCCACGATGAACTGGCTTTTTTCATAATATTATTCGGGGATTTTAAAGACAAAACCGCGTTCAAAAACAACTTCTGCCGCTACTATGACAAAAAAAACAATGCTAATCAATGCGTTAAGTCTGAAAAACGCAATGTTAATCCAGTAAATTGTCCTTTTACGGGCGAGAAAATGCTCTATTACGAGACAAATAAGGATTATTAAAAGTCCGCCAGCATACACAAAACGGAATTTGAAAATTAACCCGAACAAGCCAAGCAAAAACCACATTAGCACGTGCGCGAGGAAAGACACAATGAGTGCATTTTTAGGACCCCATGCGACAACAAGAGAGCGAAGTCCGTGTGATTTGTCGAATTCGTAGTCCTGGATGGCGTAAATGATGTCGAATCCGACAAGCCAGAACACGACAGCTGTTCCCAGAATCGCCATTCCTGAGATGTCTTGAATATTTAAATTTAACCCTCTAACTGCGAGCCAGGCGCCAATTGGCGCAAGCGCCAGCGCAATGCCAAGATAAAAATGGCTGTAATTGGTGAACCGCTTTGTAAGAGAGTAGAAGCAGACAACAAATAACGCTACGGGAGAAAGGTAAAAACAAATGTTGTTGATGAAATAAGATGTTATAATTAATCCGACGCCGCTTGCAAGGCATAGGGTCCATGCCGCTGTCAACGATATTTTTCCGCTTGGCAGATGTCTGGTGGCAGTTCGTGGATTTTGTGCATCAAACCGTCTGTCAACAATTCGGTTAAAACTCATTGCGCATGTACGCGCGCAAACCATTGCGGCAAGTATGAGCAGAAATATACGCCATCCGGGGAAACCGCGGTTCTCCCGGGCGGCAACGACCATTGCAGAAAGAGCGAACGGCAAAGCAAATATTGTGTGGGAGAATTTAATAAATTCTCCAAGCGTCCATAATTTTTTAAATAAATTGCCGACAGCGCCTAACATCAGACCAGGCGAATTTTAACCATGTTTGGATAGAATTGACAAGGATTCATAAATTACATGTGGTTGGGAGTTTACATCAATTATGATAAAAATGGACGACTTCAGAAAATTCTGTATGTTTGAAAACAAACCTTGTTAAATTTGGTGGGAAATTTTATAGTTACTTATTAGCTTTAAAGGGATGTTTTAGAATGGATTTGAGCGCATCATCAACAAAAAACAACAATGGTCTGAAGGCGAGTATCCTTATTGTGGAGGATGAGTCTCATGTAGTAGAAATGGTTAAAATAGGGTTGGAGAGGTATAATTATAAAATAGATTCGGCGGCTACTGTCGATGAAGCGTTTCAGGTTTTAGTGGATAATTCTTATGAAATAGTGCTTACCGATTTGTCTCTTGAAGAAAGGAATGATGGTTTAAAAATCCTCGACGCTCTTCTGCCGAAAGCCCCGGATACCGCTGTAGTCATAATGACTGGCGACACAGATGTTCAGACGGCGATAAATTGTTTGCGCAACGGCGCTTTCGATTACGTTATAAAACCATTTACTATGAGGGAGATGGTGGATGTTGTTAATAGAGTTTACGAGCGCCGCACAAGGATGGTTGAACAACGAAACAGGATTGAGGAGCAAATTCGGGTGCTTGGAAAATTTCCGTCTGAAAATCCAAATCCTGTAATGAGAATTAAAATTGATGGCACTTTAGTTTATGCGAACGCGGCAAGTCAACCCATGTTGCAGGAATGGAATTGCGAGATTGGGGACGAGGTGCCAGAGTTTCTGGTTAAGTTCATCCGCGAAACGATTCAATCCGAACACCGCAAAGACATAGAAGTAATGAGTAATGGGCGGTATTTTTCATTTTCAATCACTCCGATTCAGGGCGAGGACTATGTTTATGTCTATGGGCACGATATAACGCGGCTTAAGGAGGCGGAGCAGGAGTTAATAAGGCTTAAAAATCAGGCTCAGGACCTTGCGTTGCATGACGCGCTGACAGGACTGCCGAATAGAATTTTGCTCGAAGACCGCATGCAACAGGCAATTGCTCATAGCATTCGAAATGGGACGAAGACTGCGGTGGCTTTTATTGACTTAGACAATTTTAAACACATCAATGACAGTCTTGGACACAAAGTCGGCGACCAGGTGCTTGTTAAACTTGCCACTTATCTGCGTCAGACTGTCCGAAAGACAGACACCGTAGCCAGATGGGGTGGGGATGAGATGATTTTGGTTTTAACAGACCTCCATTCACATGATGAAGCATACGCTGTGTGCGAAAGAATTCGAGTGCAAGTCCAGGAAAAGCTTAAACAGGATGAGATTGGTATTCCGGCCACAATGAGTATGGGGGTTGCCATTTGTCCTGACGATTCAGATAGTCCTGAATCTTTGCAACAACAAGCGGACACTGCTCTGTATGTTGCCAAATCGAGCGGAAGAAACACAATCGTGTTTTTTGCGGACACAGGCTATGTCAAGACGTTCCAGCACAAAATGCATCTTGGCAATATGTTGAATCTGGCGGTTGATGACGGAAAGATTATTCCACATTATCAACCCATTATTGATGTGAAGACTGGTCAAACAGTCGCAGTGGAGGCTCTTGCGCGATGGTTTGAACCTGAGGTAGGGTGGATTCCACCAGCCACATTTATTCCAATGGCTGAAGAGGCTGGTTTGATTGACCAATTAGGAGAAAAAATGGCGAAGCGAGCTATTGAAGACCTTAAAAAGTGGCGCCAATCTGGATTAAATATTACGATAAATTTAAATGTTTCTCTGCGACAGCTTTTCACGCCAAGGTTTTGCGAGGAGCTTTTATCAACGGTAGCCGCGTACGGTCTTTCGCCCACATGGATAACGTTGGAAATCACCGAGAGCCAGGCATTGGTCGGCAGTTTAAAACATGGAAACCCGATTGAAGCTGCTGCACGCGCTGGATTCAGATTGTCAATTGACGATTTTGGTCAGGGATATTCGTCGCTTTCATCCTTACAGGAACTCAGCGTCCATGAATTGAAAATTGACATGAAATTTGTAAGGAACATTAAAACGGAAAAGGGCGCCCGCATTGTTCAGGCAATCGTAGAGCTTGCGCGCATACTGTCTTTGCAGACTGTTGCAGAAGGCGTTGAGGAGCGCGAAGAATATGAACTTCTTGCCAGAATGGGGGTAGACCGTGTTCAGGGGTTTTATTTCGGTGCGCCGATGCCTTTTGCGGAATTAACTAACTTTGTTCTATCTAAACAGTCTTTAATCTCAAAGCAATAAGTTGGTAGATAAATTACAATTACACGACGTGTTTCACCGATTTCTTTTGGAGATGATGTGGATTTGTGTTCTTCCAAAAGCTAAATTTTTTAGTAAAAGACCTCGAAAACGTTAAGCCCTCGCAAGAGTTCACAGAGCATTTAATTTTTTGGATAGATGTGAAACAAATTGACGAAGCTCGGGCGAAAGGAAACAATCGTGGGAGAACGTCCTATGAACAAAAATCAAACGAAGCATCTTACGCGGCGGCAGTTTCTCAATCTGGGTGCAAAGGCGGCATGCACTGTTGCGTTGCCATTTATTATTCCGGGGTCGGCGCTTGGGCTCAATGGGAAGGTGGCGCCAAGCGAACGAGTTGTAATGGCAGGCATAGGACTTGGTGGTCGCGGCAGTTATGATATGGGGGTTATGCTCGCACAGAATGACGTCCAGTGGGTTGCTGTGTGCGATGTTGTCAAAGCGCGTCGCGAGGCGACAAAGAAGATGATTGATGAAAAATATGGGAGCAAGGATTGCGTTGTCTATGGTGACATGCGTCAACTTCTTGCCGAGCGAACTGATGTTGACGCTGTGTTGATTGCCGCTGGTGATCGCTGGCACGCTCTGGCTTCTATCTGGGCGATGCGTGCTGGAAAAGATGTTTATTGCGAAAAGCCAGCATGCATGACCATGGAACAGGGCAGGATGGTTGTGGAAACTGCTCGTCGTTACGGTCGAGTTTACCAGACTGGCGCGCAAAGACTTAGCGAACCTCACCATGTTTATGCAATTGAACTTGCGCGTTCCGGACGGCTTGGAAAAATTCATACTGTTTATGCGGATATTCGCTGGCGCGATGGAAATCGTCATGATTGGCTACCGTCTGAGCCGGAACCGTCCAAAGACGAACTCGATTGGGATTTGTTCATCGGTCCATCGCCGTGGCGACCTTTTAACCGCGGCTATCTTGGAGGAGGATGGTATCACTTTTACGATTTTGCTACAGATGTCGCAATGTGGGGCGCTCATACCGTCGCCCAGGCACTTGCCGGTCTGGACATGGAAAAGGTTGATTACATTGAGTTTGAATATTCGGGGCCGGACAAGACCATTGTGAGCCGTTTATCCAACGGAATTAAAATGGTTCTTTATCGTGTGAGCGGTTCTGTTTGGGAGCCATGCGAATACTGGCGTGGTGCTTGCGGAGAGCGATTCGATGGAACCGAAGGTTGGGCGGCTGCTGCCGATGGCTATGCAAAAACAGATGTCTCATCGGCGTCATTGTTGCTTGATTACAGAAAAGTATTGCTCGAATACACCGAACGAACCCAACGACCGCTTGACCACGTGCGAGACTTTTTGGATTGCATAAAATCGCGCCGTCCCACAGTGGCGAATCCAGATGTCATGTACCAATCTATGTGTATCTGTCTTGCGGCGGATATTCTTAATCAGGTGAAACGAAATCTGAAGTTTGACCTTCGAAAAGCGGAATTTATCGGTGATGACGAAGCTAACCGTTTAAGATTCCGTGCAATGCGCGCCCCATACGTCGCCTGAGTCGGCGGTTAAACAAGCAGGATTCATTCTGGGTAACGACCAAGTATATTGGTTTAGATGCAATTCATTTGCGGCGATGGATTCTGTGGATAGACGCCTGGTCCGTAGGTTTTATTACAAGTTCATCTATACAAACATGGGGCGGTCGCGATGCAACGTAGATGATTGCGTCTGCAATGTCTTCTGCGGTGAGCGGGGTCATGCCTTCATATACTTTTGATGCACGTTCTTTATCCCAGTTAAAACGGACGAGCGAAAACTCTGTTTCAGCAAAGCCAGGGTCAACAGTGCAAACTCTTACGCCCGTTCCACAGAGTTCCATTCGTAGCGTTCTGGTTATCTGCAGTTCGCCTGCTTTTGCAGCGCAGTAGGCTGAACCGCCCTCGTAAGCGCTTCTGCCGGCAATAGAACCAATATTTATTATTAGCGAGCCCGGGTTTTTTGAGAGCAAAGGAATACAAGCACGACACATTCTGAGAATTCCAAGAACATTTGTTTGAAGCATAAACTCCCAGTCTTCGTCTTTGCCATTGGCAACTGTGTCTAAACCTTTTGCGCCGCCAGCGTTGTTTATCAGGATGCCGAGTTTGTCTGTGAATTGTTTAGCCCAATCAGCAAAATGGTTAACACTTTCGGTTTTTGACACATCAAGAAAGTTGTGTTCAACATGCGGCGATCCAAGTTGTAAGCATTCATCAGCGATTTTTTTTAAACGTTCAACACGACGCGCTCCTAATAAGAGCCGAGCCCCTTTTTGCGCAAATGCCTTTGCCGAGGCGGCACCGATTCCACTGGAAGCCCCGGTAATTAAAACCCACTGGTCTTTTAAATTCCATTCGCCCATATTTCATTAATATATAATTTTTGAGTTCTATTAAAGTAAGTTTTAGTGATTATTCATTTTCTGGCAATAAGACTGCATTTGTAATTTTAAACGCGTAGGCGTGTTGACATGGCAGTTTATCACCTGAGAGCCATGGAATTTCTATTTCAAGATTAAAATCTTTAACTGTGTATTTTAGCTTCTGCTCGTAACCGAGCATTGTTATTTCTGTTTGCGGCGATGTTCTTATTTTTTTAATCAGTAATTTCTGCGGAGGGAAATACGGGGTAATCGCATATATAGTATCGCCTTTCTTTGTAAAGAACATTTGTTTAACCGCGTTTCCGTTTTTGGATTCTGGACCTATTATTTCCATTAAATTGTACTTTACCTTGTATTCTCCGTATTCTTGTTTGGGTTTTTTGCCATCCGACCATTGGCAGGCTCTGCCTGCGTAGCGAGTGCCGTAAATTGCTTCACCGTTTGTTTTTAGCCATTTACCCATCTCGATAAGACGGTCTTGCATGATGACTGGAATTCTGCCATCGCCGGTGGGACCAATATTAAGGAGCAAATTCCCACCGCGGCTTACAAGGTCGCAAAGCATAATAATTAATTCACGCGCAGAGCGGTAATCATCAATATTTTCAGCGCGGTTAAATCCGTATGAATAACCCATGCCGCGATTTTCTTCCCATGGATGCGAATCGTCTCCCAAACCTGCTCCGTATTCGGTGGTATAATAATCACCGTGTTTATGTCTACAATCTTTACCCCAACGGTCGTTTACTACGACCTCGTCCTTGCATGGCGATTCATTGAATAACCATGCCAGCAGTTCTTCACTCTTCCACTCAGAAGACGGCAGGTCCCATTCGCCATCAGAGAAAATTATCGAGGGTTTGTATTTGGTAACAACGTCTTTAAATTGCGGAATCATGTGTTCACTAATATATTTCTGTTTGTCGGAGCGCCACAGCGGATTAAACCATTCATAAAGAGAGTAATAGAAACCGAATTTAAGCCCGCGTTTTCTAACAGATGTTGCAAGTTCACCTAAAAGGTCTCGTTTAGGACCGATTGAAACGGCGTTCCATGGACGTCCCCATGTTTTATTTGCTTCCTCACTGTTCCAGAGGCAAAAACCATCGTGGTGTTTTGAAGTCGGTACTATGTATTTTGCGCCTGAGCGGTAGAATATGTCTGCCCATTGTTCGGGATCGAAAAACTCGGCTTTGAACATTTCCGCAAATTGATAGTATTCAAAGTTTTCTCCGTAGAATTTTTTATGATGTTGCCACCATGGATTATCATCGCGTTTGTTTGAAATGTTGTTCCAGTACCATTCTGCATATTGTTTTGGAGCACCCCAGGATGGAACGGAGTAGACTCCCCAGTGGATGAAAATGCCGAATTTCGCGTCAAGATACCATTGCGGAATTTTTCGTTTGTCGAGGGATTCCCATTTTGGTTCGAATTGAGCTTTGGCAATCATTGAAAACATTGTTATAGCTACGACAAACAATCCAATGCTGTTTATGACCG
Organism: Verrucomicrobiia bacterium; assembly: GCA_026417275.1. Next base: position 15,761 of record JAOADO010000010.1, on the reverse strand, counting down.
ATGAACTCCACCGATTAGTTCTGATTGTTTTCATACCGAGAATATAATCAAACAAACACCATGACTGGCAAGGAGATAAAAACAGTTCAAAATAAAAACGATTAAAGTAATCCTCCATTGATTTCGCGTGGATAAGTTATTGGATTGACAAGGGTGAATGTTCGGTTTTTTTATTGAATAAAAATTTTCAATAAACGTCCATACGGAGTACATTTGGATAAATTTTATGAAAACAAATATTAGCCGCAGGTCTTTTTTAAAAGCAGTTGCTATTGGCGGAACTGTTCCATTTGTCTTGCCATCGCGCATCTGGTCGGCGGAGGTTAAGCCGAATGAACGAATTACAATGGGTTTTATTGGGGTTGGCACTCAAGGTCGTTATCTGCTTGGGGGATTCTTGAATGACCCACAGGTTCAGGTTCTTGCGGTTTGCGATGTAGACACAACGCGGCGCGAGTTTAGCAAAAATACTGTTGAAGAATTTTATACTAAGAAGAACGAGCAAAATTATAAAGGTTGTGATCAATACAATGATTTTCGTGAGCTTTTGAAGCGAAAAGATATTGATACTGTTTGCATTGCAACGCCTGACCATTGGCATGCGATTCAATCAATTCTTGCTTGTAAAGAGGGAAAGGATGTTTATTGTGAGAAACCGCTTTCGTTGACGATTGGAGAGGCGCGGGCGATGGTAAAAGCCGCAAGAAAATACAAACGTGTGTTCCAGACAGGAAGCATGCAACGGTCTTCCCGAGAATTTCTGAAGGCATGCGAACTTGTCCGCAACGGAAGAATTGGAGAGATAAAAGAGGTATATGTCAACGTAGGAGGACCGAGCAAGTGGTGCGATTTACCGGAAGAAACGATGGAGCCCGGCCTTGATTGGGACATGTGGCTCGGGCAGGCTCCAATGCGTCCGTACAATTCAGTTCTTAGTCCGCGCGGTATTCATAAACATTTTCCAGCATGGCGAAATTATCGAGAATATTCGGGCGGTGGAATGACAGATTGGGGAGCCCACCATTTTGACATTGCTCAGTGGGGGCTTGGAATGGATGAAAGCGGACCTTCAGAGATTATTCCTCCTGATGGCAAGGAGGTGAAGAAACTGACTTTCAAATATTCAAATGGAGTTGTGATGTATCATGGCAGTCTTGCTAATTATAATTACGGTGTTGTTTTTGTTGGAACAAAAGGAAAGATTTGCGTTGACCGCGGTCGTTTTCTTGCTGAACCGGAGGAGATTGCCGCAGATTATAAAGTTGGCTCGGATAAAATTAAGCTTTATCAGAGCTCGCATCATTTGAAGGATTTTCTGCAATGCGTCAGGACGCGTCAGCGCCCGATTTGCGATGTGGAGATAGGTTGTAGGTCTGTTACTGTTTGTCACCTTGGCAATCTTGCCTATTGGTACAAACGACCGCTAAAATGGGACCCGAAAAAAGAAAAATTCATCGGCGACGATGAGGCTAATACATGGATTGACAGACCTAAACGCGCTCCATGGGATAAAGCTTTAGAAGGGGTTATTTAATTGCCCCAATATTGGCATTGAGTAAAACACAAACAAAAGAATCGAAAAAGATACTCCTTTCTCTGTGCCGTGGGAAAGGAGAATAAAGAAGAAGGATATTTTACTCCTGATGTCACGATGGGTGGATATTGGATTGGAGGAGAGTTTTAGTTTTTAGATTCCATCATCAAACCGTCTTTCGAGACTCGGTATGTTTTCCCTCGCCATTTAACTTTTTTGCCTGTAAATGCAGAGACCCAAATTGCAAAAGCGAACAGGTCTTTTAGAATTGGAACATAAAAATTCCATAGTTTTAGAGTTTTCTCTGTAAGTCTTTTTTGAAGCGCTCCCGCCATAGCGGCGCGCATCAGGATAACCAATAGAGCAATTGTTGTTAATCCTGGTAAATCATGTGTTGTGGCTAAAGATAAAACAGCCCAGAAAGTTACATTTGAAATTATGGAGAGAAAATAAGGGATTGGCTCGCAAATCCGTATTGTTCTTGCCCAGCGAAGTTGATGTGACCATATGTATTTCCATGAGCATTTTTCATGGTAAAGTTCTACGGGGAATGGGCTTAAATCCACTTTCCATCCTGCTTCTGATATTAATCTTCCAAGCCAGTAGTCATCGGCGAGTTTATTGACAACGGCTTTGAATCCGCCGATTTGTTCAAGCGCCTTTCGTCTTATCATCATCACAGCCCCGAGGGCAAAATTCATCGGTTTTAGCGAACGCGCCTGCAGGACCTGAGACCAAAAATCGGCGTTAATAGCGACCGCTTCAATCTTCATTGGCAAATTTTCCGCGTTCGCCAGCCAGTAAAGGCAACAAACAAGCCCGACTGACTGGTTTTCGAATAATTCAACTGAATCTGATAGCAAATTCGGAGTAACTTTTACGTCAGCGTCGCTGACGATGATTATTTCGTGTTTTATAAGTTCTGAGACGTGCACAAGTTTTGAAACCTTACTGTTTGCACCATGATTTGCAGGGCATGCTATAATTGAAATATCACAGTGAGGATACTTTGCGGCGAGTTGTTTGCAAACCGCAAATGCTGGGTCGTTTTCGGAATCCACTGCGAAAATGAATTGAATTTCTCCTCTATAGTCTTGTTCCAACCAGCTTTTTAAACAATCTTCCGTAAACTCATCGGTTCCCTTTAGTGGTTTTAAGATTGTTAAATTGGGGAGTGATTGGGAGCTGAGAATCCTTTTTCGCAATGGAAAAACAAACGCCATACAAAATTGCCACACTGCAATCGCGGCGCTTACGAGCAGTAATAATTCAAAAATAAATTCAAGCCTCATTTTTTAGGCGGATTGCGGATTTGACAATGCGAATATGTTTTTTCATATCCATAAAAACTAAAAATCACACGTCAATGATATTATCGTTATTATTATCCTGGTTATGATTTTTAAATCTGTTGATTTTTATTTTTGCCGAGTGGACGCCGGCAAAGAAGTTCAAAATCACCGTAACGATGCTTATAACAAGCGCCCCCCAGAACGCTGAACCGAAACTGTCAACATGAAACCCTTTTACAATGTAACTAACAGATAATAGGAGAATAGCATTTATTATCAGTGTAAAAAGACCAAGCGTGAGAACTAACAAAGGCAGGGAGAATAACATTAGAATGGGTTTTATGAAGTAGTTTAAAATTCCAAGTATAAGCGTTGCGATCACAAGGTCTGTCCATGTCTTGTAGGTTATGCCAGAGACTGTGTGTTCCGCAACAAGTACAGCGGCAATTGATATTAACCATCGTGTGATAAAATTTTTAAATTTTTCAGTGTCCATTTTTCATAAAATCTCTTTTGTCTTTTTTTGTTGAAAGGTTAATGGTTAAAACGCTTCAATGTGAAGGAATTCCACCTGTTTTATAGCATATATGGAGACTTGTTTTGAAGACGCTGGAATCATACAAAAACTGCCAGGGCGTAATTCCAGATTGCATTCGTCTGCACTGATAACCGTCACACCGTTTATTATGCCAATTATTTGAACTCCATCAGATGAGAGTTTGAAGCTGACTCCGCGTTTAACCTTGCATGCATTGACGCGAAAGAGTTTGTCTTCAACCAGGTATCGCACCTTTATGGTTTTATTTTGTGAATACCTGGATTTAATCAATCCGCCGTCATAATCGGAGAAATTGATGGATTTTAGGGCTTCCTTGATATGGAGTGGACGCGGTTTGCCATCCAATCCGATACGATTCCAGTCATAAACGCGATATGTGGTGTCTGAGTTTTGTTGTATCTCAAAAATTACAGGACCTTTTCCCAAGCCATGAATTCTACCGGATGGGATGAAAAAGGCATCGCCTTCTTTTACATTAAATTTTTGCATACATTCTTCGAGCGTGCCTTCATCTATTTTTTTTATGAACTCTTCTTTTGAAACACCGTGTCTTAAGCCTGAATAGATTGTAGAACCTTGCGGAGCGTATGTAACATACCACATTTCCGTCTTTGGTTCGCCACCGAGTTCTTTGGCAATGTCAGCTGGAGGATGGACCTGCAATGATAAAACATCTTGAGCATCAAGGATTTTTATAATAATCGGGAAACGTCCATTATAGTCTCGAGTGGTGCCAAGAAGTTCGCTGGCATGATTTTCCATTAGCCACCTGAGTGTTTTTCCTTTGAACTTTCCGTTTTCGACAATACTTTCGTCTCCGGGTCTATCTACAATCTCCCACGATTCTCCGATTGGAACTCCCGGTGGCAATTGTTTTTCGTATAGTTCTTGAATTCGCCTGCCACCCCAGACTCGTTCTTTAAAAATCGGCTGGAATATTAGTGGATAAAGTTCAAGCATAATTTTTAAAATATACAGGACAACGGAGATGCGTTAATTATATTTGTTTTTCGGGGCGGTTTTGGTTATATTAGTCGGAATTTTGCGCAATTCTATCATTGCATGGATTTTGTAATGGCTTGTTGAGAGTTGAGACGGCTTTTTCCTCAAAATGTCCAAAGGCACGGTATTTTTCGTATCTCTTTTTAAGGCGTTCAGATGTTGGCGTTTTAAGGAGTTGAGCCAGGTGTCGTTTTAAGGCGTCTTTCAAGTTGGAAGCGGTGGTTTGTGGGTCCATGTGAGCGCCGCCGAGTGGTTCGGGAACAACTTCGTCAACGAGACCAAAATTCAGCAAATCTTTTGCTGTGATTTTGAGCGCTTCTGCGGCTTTTTCCGCGGCAGACCTGTCTTTCCATAAGATAGCTGCACAACCTTCTGGACTGATTACAGAATAATAAGCATTTTCAAGAACTATGACTCTGTCTGCAACTCCGATTCCAAGTGCGCCTCCGGAACCGCCTTCGCCAATGACAGCGGCAATAATTGGCACTTCGAACAGCATCATTTCCCGCAGGTTTACTGCAATTGCTTCGGCTATGTGTCGCTCTTCGGCTCCGACGCCAGGGTAGGCTCCCGCCGTGTCAATTATAGTTATAACTGGCAGGGAAAATTTGTTTGCCAGTTCCATTAGTCTTAAGGCTTTTCTGTATCCTTCGGGGTGGGCGCAACCAAAGTTTCTTTTGATGTTTTCTTTTGTGTCTCTGCCTTTCTGGGTGCCTATAACCATGACTTTGTGTTCATCTAAGCGGGCAAAACCGCCGACCATGGCATAGTCTTCGGCGTATAGACGGTCGCCATGCAGTTCGCTGAAATCTGCAAATGCCATCCTTATGTAGTCCAGAGTATATGGTCTCTGGGGATGGCGCGCCAGTTGCACCCTCTGCCACGATGTCAGATTAGAATAAATCTGTTTTCTTTCTTGAGCTATTTTCTTTTCGAGATTCTCGATTTCGTCCTTAAACTTGTCTATCCCTAATTTCTTTGCTTGTTCGTTGAGTTCGTTTAACTTCTTTTCCAGCTCAAGAATTGGCTTTTCGAAATCTAAAACAAGTTTCATTTTATTTTATGAATTATACCTGAAATGCTGTTCAATGCAATTACGAAGAAATTTACTGTTGTTAGTTGTTTGTCTTCAGTAGGTTATAAAAAGGATATTTTTATGTTCGAAATGACATCTGGTATTATTTTCACTGTGAGACAAGAAAAGAATATTCCTGCTCCTCATCGGTGGAAGGAGTGCCATTTGAACAGCGCGACAATCCGCGAATTGTTTATTCAACTGGGCTTAATAGTAATTTGTGCTCGGGGAAAGCCTTTTGTAGCGCGTTGACAATCTTATCGAGCCACTTCTGGAGGTTTTCTTTGTCGCTGGATAACTCTGGTTTAATATCGGATTCTGTTCTGTAACCGCAGACTCTAACGATGCCTGAGAGGAGGAAACCTTGAATTTCAACGTGTCCAGATACGCTCCATTTTCCTGTTTTAACCTGTTGCCAGCAATGCCATTGCGGTTTGATAATAAATTCGCCGGATTCCGGATGTAGGGCGCCATTTTGACACAATTCAATGAACTCGTCCTGGTTAAAAGCGAGGTCTTCAGAGACAGGCGCCGGAGGTTCTTGCACCCCGTAAAGTTCAGCATTGATTGGGGAGACGGTGGGTCTCATCAGCGGAAAGAAGATGACGTCATCAATACTTTCCTGATTGGTGAAAATCATAGCCATTCTTTCGATGCCTGGTCCAATGCCTGTGGTGGGCGGCATTCCATATTCGAGCATTTCAATGAAATCAAAATCGAGTGTATGGAATTTACCTGTGTCTCGTTCTTCCGCTTTATAAGATTTTTTCCATGTTTCGAGCAGTTGAACGGGATTGTTTTGTTCTGACCAGTTGTCGCCGCATTCCATTCCAGCGATAAAGATTTCGAATCGTTCTGCAAAACGCGGGTCTTCTGCCATAGGTTTTGCAAGTGGCGATATGTCCACCGGGTGTCCATAGACGATTGTTGGTTGGACGAGTTCAGGTTCTATTAAGTTGCTGAAGGCGAGCGAAATTGCTTCGCCAACCGAGTTGCATTCGTCATGGATGTTGTGTTTTTCGAGGATGGCGCGTGCTTCTTCGACAGATTGGATGGTTGTGAAGTCTATGCCGATTTTTTCTTTAACAGCATCGTTCATTTTGATTCGTTTCCACGGTTGTTCGAAATCCACCTGATGACCGCGGACATCGAACACTGTTTTCCCAAAGACAGTTTTTGCCACATGTCGGAATAGTTCTTCCACGAGATTCATATTGTACTCGTAGTTTTCGTAAGCGGTCATGGTTTCAACCATTGAAAATTCGGGGTGGTGGCTTCTGTCTATGCCTTCGTTGCGGAAGTATCTGCCGATTGTGTAGACTTTGTCATAGCCAGCGGCAATTAGCCTTTTAAGGTAGAGTTCGTGGGAGATTGCCAGGTACATATCCACGCCAAGGGCGTTGACATGGGTCTTGAATGGTCTCGCTGTTCCGCCTCCATATTGTGGCTGGATGACGGGGGTGGTGAATTCTATAAAACCGCGGGAGTTCAGGAATTCACGAATTGCCCGTGTGATTTGAGCCACAAGCATGAAACGTTCGTGGCTTTGTTGATTAAGAATTGTGTCCAGGTAACGTTTGCGAAGGATTTGTTCGCGGTCGCGCAGACCATGCCATTGGTCCGGCAACGGTCTTATGGCTTTTGTGAGGATTTTGAATTTTTCGACAAGGACAGAGATTTCGCCTCGTTCTGTTTTAACGACTTTGCCCTGAGCCTGGACAATGTCGCCGAGGTCTACGAGGTTTAAATCCGAGTAACCGAGCGTTCCTTCTGTTGGGTCTGTTGGTGCCACCAGATTTTTTCGGAAGAACAACTGTATTCTTCCGGTCTGGTCCTGGACATGTCCAAAGGCGAGGGCTCCCTGTTTTCTGAAAGACATTAAACGACCGGCAACAACGACCTCTTTCCCTTCAAATGTCGCGTAGTCAGAGATGATGTCTTTTGAATAATTTGTTCGAACGGCTTTTGAGGGATACGGGTTTAATCCGCGTTCCCTTAATGCCTTTACTTTTTCCAATCTTATTCTTCTGATTTCAAATAATGGATTCGTAGCCACAGTTTGCTCTCCGTTTTAAAACAAAATTAAAGTTAGTCATTTAAACTAACCCAAATATGAACTACTTAAAAGAATTTTTTAGTGCAATTTATTTTTCTGGATTTTTTTAATAAAAATAATGAGAATGTGTTCACCATGAGAAAATTCTATCTGATAGGATTGGTTGCTTTTGTTGTTTGTATTTCTTCTGGCGCAGAAAAAAGGGAGCGGCAGTTTATTAAGAGGTATGAGCCGCTTTTGAAGATTCCAACGCCGCGGATTTTAACAAATTCTATTTCGTATTCGGGTTCTTATGCAGTGGAGCGGATAATTGATGGCAATCCGCGAACTGAATACTCGTCCAGGGGCGACGGAACAAACACCTTCATAGAATTTGATTTTGGGGCGGCGTTCAAGATTGCGGCGTTCAGACATACCGACCGCAATGACCCAGCGACTGTGGCTGAAAGCGAACTTGTATTTAAGGATACGCAGGACAAAGTGATTTCAAAAGCTCGGATTGTGCATGTGAACAAGCGAGGAGGTGAAACGTTTTATATTTTACCGCAAGTTGTAACGGCAAGGCGCGTTCGATGGCAGGTCACAAAACTTGGTCCGCAAAATTTTGGTACGGTTGGTGGGGCGGAGATAGAATTTTTTGAACCCGGAGCACCGCAGGAAGTACCGTTGAAAACGACAATAAAACCTGAGGTTTTACCGATGGTTGAAATTAAGGACGGGGTGCGAACGCGAACTTTAAAGTTAAAGGTTGACTACCCGTATGCTTTAAACGCCTCAGCATTTTTGCGAATTGAAGGTTTGGAAACGGTGGAAAACCGGATAGTAGAGCTTAAACCTGGGGCTTCTGTTTTTGAATTTAGCATTCCTGAAACTTTTACAAAAAAATTAGTGGTGTCGCTTGAGTCTGAAGGCGTTGAAATAACCAAACAGAAAGTCGAGGCGGAAAAACCGCCAGTGAAGGAAATCTATATTTTGCCTCACTCTCATGTGGACATTGGATACACGGCTGTTCAACCGGATGTGGTAAAGAAGCAGAACGAAAACATTGATATAGCAATTGAGTTAATCAGAAAGACAGCGAATTATCCAGACGGCTCAAAGTTTGTGTGGAACGTAGAGGTGCTCTGGCCTGTTGAGAATTATCTGCGTGAGGCTTCGACGGAAAAGCAGAAAGAGTTTATAAAATTCATAAAAGAAGGGCGAATCGGCCTGGACGCGTTTTACGGGAATATATTGACCGGGTTGTCAAGACCTGAGGAGTTGATTCGGATGATGGGTTACGCGATGAAGGTTTCTGAGATGTGGGGTGTAAAAGTTGAATCTGCGATGATAAGCGATGTGCCGGGGTATACATGGAGCACGGTGACAGCCATGGCGCAGGCTGGGGTAAGGTATTTTTCTTTTGCTCCGAATTATTTTGACCGTATGGGAGGAACGATGATTACCTGGCAGGATAAGCCATTCTGGTGGATTGCTCCCGATGGGGTAAACAAAGTTCTATGCTGGTGTCCAACGCGTGGTTATGCTCTGGGGCATTTAATCGGTCATGGGGAGGCGCTTGCGCGTTTTCTGCCGCAGTATTTGAATGAACTCAGAGAAAAGCAATATCCTTATGAAATTACGTACATTCGGTGGAATGTTCATGGAGACAACGGGGCTCCGGATGAACAGCTTTCTGATGTGGTGCGCGCGTGGAACGAGCGTTATGCCGAGCCGCGTTTGATAATTGCCACTACAGCCGAAGCATTCAGAAAATTTGAGCAGAAATACGGAAAATCTCTTCCGCAATATCGCGGCGATTATACGCCTTACTGGGAAGATGGAGCTGGTTCTTCGGCTTTTGAAACAGCGATGAATCGAGCGTCTGCGGAACGGCTTGTTCAAGCAGAAACATTGTGGGCTATACGAAATCTGAAAAACTTTGACGTCAACGCATTCTACAATGGATGGCGGAATGTCCTTCTTTATAGTGAACATACATGGGGAGCTCATAATAGTGTAAGCGAACCGGATAAACCATTTGTGAAAGAACAATGGAGGATAAAACGCGGGTTTGCGGTGGAGGCAGACGAAGTGTCAAAAAAACTTTTTGAACGGGCGATTGCGATAAAAGGAGAAGTTATTGAAAGTGCAATTGATGTCTACAATACTGTTTCGTGGTTCAGAACAGAGCTTGTTACTGTTCCGAAAGAAATCGCCCAACAATACAGCGCGGTTTTTGACGATAGCGGTAAATCAATCTTGTGCCAGAAGCTTGCCAGCGGCGAAATCGTGTTTGTTGCCGAAAAGGTGCCTCCATTTGGAGCAAAAAGGTATAAACTTGGTAATAGTGAAAATACGCCTTCTTCAAAGGGGCTTTTAGTTAAGCCGAACAAAATTGAGCATCCATTGTTTACAATTGGCGTGGATGACGAGAGCGGAGCGATTGTTTCGTTAATCTCTAAATTAAACGGGAAAGAGTATGTGGATGCGCGGGCAAAAACGGCAATTAATGATTATTTTTATTTGATTGGAGCTGATGTAAGGAAAGTTCAGCGCACAGGGAAAACTAAAATTACTGTAAAAGAAAATGGACCGCTTGTTGGTTCGCTTTTGATAGAATCCGAGGCGCCAGGTTGCAAACGGCTTTTGCGCGAGGTGAGAGTTGTGAATGGGTTGGACAAAATCGAGTTAATCAACACGGTTGAAAAACTTCCCATAAGGAAAAAGGAGGGTGTTCACTTTGGTTTTGGATTTGATGTAGAAAAGGCAACCGTTAGAATGGATGTGGGATTAGCGACTGTAAGACCAAACATTGACCAGATACCCGCGGCGTGCAAAAACTGGTTCAGTGTTCAACGGTGGGTTGATATTTCGAATGAGAAGCATGGAATTACGATGGCGCCAGTTGATGCCCCGCTTCTTGAAGTGGGCGATATTACCGCGAATTTAATCGGTTCACAGACTGACCCTAAGGCGTGGATAACGAATCTGGCTCCATCTTCAGTTATTTATTCGTGGGTGATGAACAATCACTGGCATACAAATTACCGCGCAGAACAGGATGATACAGTTATCTTCCGATATATCATGAGACTGCATGATGGATATTCATCGGTTGAAGCGACTCGATTTGGCGTGGAAGCATCTCAACCGTTGGTTGTTGCACGCGCGTCTGGCGCAACTCCGCCGAAGCCACGAGTATTGATAGACGCAGATGATGTGGTTGCGACGACGTTAAAGCCTTCGGATGATGGGAAAGCGTTAGTTTTACGTTTATTCGGTGCTGGTGGAAGGGCGACGAATGTAAAACTTTTCTGGAATGATCCAAAGCCTAAAAACATCTGGTTGAGCGGTACAGGTGAAAAGCCATTAAAGAAAGTCGGTGATACGGTGCAAGTTCCACCGTGGGGTGTTGTGACTCTACGTGCCGATGTTGAGTAGATTTAAAAGTTATTAAGTGTCTTGAACAATTTAAGTATATTATTATGATTAGAATGGTAAGCAGATTTCGTTGTAGTTGGGGTTAAAATAATAATTCAATGTTAGTAATCTGGATTTCGTCAAAATGGATATGCAGGAAAAAAGTTTGAGTGAAATTCCGAGGCCTGTTCGCGAGCTATACGAAAAGGGAAGGCTTGCGATGCAAAGGAATAATACCGAGTATGCAATTATTCACTTTGAGCAGGCGCTTAAAAAAGAACCAGGTTTTTATGAGTGCCGCGAGGCGTTAAGGGAGGCGCAGTTAAGAAAGGGCGGTGGTTCAAAGAGTATTTTCAAAAAGGTGTTTGGGGCGGCAAGCGCGTCGAGCCAGATTGCAAAGGCGCAGGTTGCAATGAGAAAGAATCCTATAGAAGCCATGGAAATAGCCGAAAGCATTCTTAATGAGGACCCTGATAACTCCATGGCTCATAGGATTATTGCTGAGGCGGCAATCGCTTCGGGTTTTCCAAGAACCGCGATACTTTCACTCGGGATTCTTGCTCGTCAGAAGCCCGAAGATAAAGACATAAAGATGCAATTGGCGGATTTATTCATGCAATTGGATGAGGTAGACAGAGCTGAGGCGATTTATGAGGAGCTTCTTCGTGTATACCCGAATGACGCGGAAATTAGCCGAGCTTATAAAAATGTAACGGCTAAGAAGACACTGCAGACTACTGGTTTTGAAGCGGTTGCAGAAGGAAAGGCTGATTATAGGGATTTGATTAAAGACAAGGAGGAAGCTGTTGCTCTTGAGCAGGCGCAACGCGCAGTAAAAACAGAGGATGTTGCCCAGAGGTTAATCGAAGAATATAAGGAACGTTTGCAAAAAGAACCTGGAAATATGAAACTTGTGCGTTCCCTGGCAGAGTTATATGTGCAGAAAAAGGATTTTGACAAAGCTCTCGAATGTTATGGAATTGTGAAAAACTCAGACCTTGGCAATGACCCGTCCCTGGATAAAGCCATTGCGGATACTAATTTAAAGAAATTTGATTATTTGATAGAACAACTTGATAAAAACGCCTCGGATTATGAGGCGAAATTAGCGGAATTGCAGGCACAGAGACAGGCATATCAACTTGAAGAATGCAAGCAAAGGGCGGATAGATATCCCACGGATTTAAACATACGGTTTGAACTCGGGGTGCTCTATTTTCAGGCAGGAAAAATCACAGAGGCGCTCGGGGAGTTCCAGAAGGCTCAGAATAATCCTCAAAAAAGAATTGCATCGCTCAACTACATGGCTCAATGTTTTTCAAAACGCGGGATGCACGATTCAGCGGTAAGGATGCTTCAAAATGCAATTAAGGAAAAACAGGCGTTTGACGATGAAAAGAAAGAGCTTATCTACCAGCTTGGCTGTGTTTTCGAAAAAATGGGCAAAAAGGAGGAAGCCATTGACCAGTTTAAACAGATTTACGAGGTTGACATTGGCTATAAAGATGTTGCCGCAAAAATAGACTCATATTACGCAAACCAGCAGTAGAAAGGTGGAGTTTTTTGGGAAAACAGCGATTGTGTTGAGTACCGTTGTTTTTTTCTTATTTCATTGTTTTAGAGAGTGAAAACGGCGTTAAAGATGTAAAAAATATGCACATTGCCGGTATAAATTTTGAAACATATTAGACATTTCTGGTGGGGCAGTGGTTTTTGTCTTCAATTTTCACAAAATGCTTGACATATATGCATGAATAAACAGACGCTTATAAACAGAAATTGAACTATCTTTTCTATTGTGTATTATTTTAAGGTTAATTTTTAAAAATTTTGCGTAAGAATGTTGTTGTTTTTATCGGTCGAAAGTGATGTTTAAAATCTGATACATGCGGCAGAGATTGATAGCCTCCGTTAATTTCTGCTTAGCGCAACGAGATGGAGGGTGAAACGGAAAAACATGGCAAAAGTGTATAAAAAGATTGTAGCTGAAGAGTCAAGCGATATAGTCAGCGGGCATGACACTCCTGCTCAGAAAACGGATGGAGAGAAAGGGAGCGCTGTTGCTCATGCTGATTTGGACAATTTTCCGTCGTTGTTTAACAAGGTGCGTTCGTTTAAGAGCGCAGAGCAGGTGAGGGCGATGGGGTTGTATCCGTATTTTAGAACGATTTCTTCCGCGCAGGACACAGAGGTTATTATTAACGGTAAAAAGGTGTTGATGCTCGGGTCGAATAGTTACCTGGGGTTGACAAATCATCCGAAGATTAAAGAAGCGGCAAAGGCGGCGGTAGAAAAGTTCGGTACGGGTTGCGCCGGGTCGAGGTTTTTGAATGGGACGCTTGAGATTCACCTTGAATTGGAACATGCTCTTGCAAAATTGGTGAATAAAGATGCGGTTCTTCTCTATAGCACAGGTTTTCAGGTAAATCTTGGGGTTATCAGCGCCCTTGTTGGCAAAGGAGATTGTGTTCTTGCCGACAAGAGCGACCATGCCAGCATTGTAGATGGGTGTTTATTGTCTCAGGGCGAGTTTATTCGGTTTCCGCACCAGGATATGGAGGCGCTTGAGAAAAGGTTGCAGGGGGTGGAGCAAGACGCTGGCAAATTGATTGTTGTTGACGGTGTGTTTAGCATGGAGGGCGATATTATCAATTTACCCGAAGTGTGTCGTCTGGCAAAGAAATACAATGCGGCTGTGATGGTGGATGATGCGCATGCGATCGGGGTGCTTGGGGACAGGGGAGCTGGAACATCCAATCATTTTGGATTAACGGAACAGGTGCATCTCATAATGGGAACTTTCAGCAAATCTCTGGCAAGTCTTGGTGGATTTATTGCGTCTGACGCCTCCACAATTGATTATTTGAAGCATCATTCACGGGCGTTGATTTTTAGTGCGAGCATGAGTCCGGCAAATGCCGCTGCGGTAAAAGCGGCTCTCGATATTATGATTAACGAGCCGGAACGAATTCAGCAGTTATGGCGCAATACAAATAGAATGAAGCAGGGATTGCTTTCGCTCGGATTTGACCTTGGTGCAAGTCAAACGCCGATTCTTCCAATATATTGCAGGAGTCTTTTGAATGCGTTTAAGTTTACCAAGCGATTGCAGGAGGAAGGCGTATTTGTTAACCCTGTGGTTTCGCCTGCTGTCCCACCCGGTCAAGAATTGATAAGGATAAGCCTTATGGCTACGCATACGGATGTTCAGATTGATTTTGCTCTTGAAAAACTTGGCAAGGTTGGGAAAGAGCTCGGGATTATCTGAGGATATAGAGGCGAGAACCCTATTTATTTATATACAATGAGGGTTTTATTAACCGGCGCGAATGGATTTGTAGGCAGTCATATTCTTGACGAGCTTTGTGAGCGCGGGATACCAACGACAATCCTGCTTCGAAAAACGAGCTCCACAAAATTTATTTCTCGGCGGTTGAATCAAGCGAGGATTGTTTGCGGGACATTGGAAAATCCGCAATCCGTTGAGGATGCATTAGACGGTATTACTCATGTTATACATTGTGCGGGATTGGTGCGGGCATTAAACAAAGAAGAATTCTTTAGGGTTAACAAAGGAGCAACGCGCTGTCTTTTAGACGCCGTGAATAAGAAACAGAACTGTATAAAACGGTTTATTCTTGTTTCAAGTTTAGCCGCATCTGGACCATCGGAGCCAGGAAGACCGCGAAAAGAGGATGATGCCCCGGAGCCTGTTTCAGCTTATGGCATGAGTAAACTTGCGGCTGAGATAGAAGTTATAAGCAACTGCAGGACAGAATATACAATTCTGAGACCACCAGGTGTTTACGGTCCGCGAGACACAGAGTTTTTAAGGTTGTTTAAATCTATTCAATCTCATTTATTGCCTAAAATCGGAAGTAGACAGGAATTAAGTCTTGTACATGTAAAAGACCTTGCTTTTGTTTGTGTTGAATCTATGTATAGGGAGAATGCATCGGGAAAGATATTTTTTGTAGCCTCGCCGCAAATTACGACTTCTGCCGCTCTGGCGAAAATTATTGCTGAAAAGTTAAAGACATGGACAATTCCGCTCTACCTGCCTGTTCAGGCGCTGTTTCCTGTTTGTTTTTTACAGGATATAATTTCGAAGATTACAAAAAAGCCAGACGTGTTAAGTCTTGATAAATACAATGAGTTAAGAGCGTCCGCATGGACGTGCGATGTTTCGAAGTTGAAGACTGAATTGGAATTAATTTGCAAAACGAATTTGGACGAGGGAATTGCACAGACAATTGAATGGTATAAAGCCGAAGGGTGGTTGAAATGACGGTTGCAATAAAAAAGAAAGAGGGCTTGTCAAACGCAGCGCCGTCACAGGCGCTCAACGGTGTCTTTTCTTTTACCAGAAACTACACTTTTATTGATTACGCTACGCAGATTTATATTGTAATTACAGGCATAATAGTTGCCATCGGAAATTCGAAAATTGGAGATTATTGGACAGTTTTGTTTGGATTCCACTTTATCGTTTTTTTTGTGATTCATTTACTAATAAGGAATGAATCAAAATTCAAGAAGGGTAGTTTATTTGAATTTTTAAGGCTTTATTATCNTATCCAATACCACTTTATATCGGTTTTTATCGCGAGACGGGGATGCTCAATCAGGTTTTCTTTTCTGGTTATTTTGATCCGTTCTTTATAAGACTTGAGGAGAAGATTTTTGGATTCCAACCGAGTTTGAGATTCATGGAGGTTCTGCCGTATCGCATTGTCAGCGAAATTTTTTATGTATCGTATTTTTCATATTATCTCATGATAGCAGGCGTTGGGTTATGGTTGTTTTTAAAGGACAGGAGGCAGTTTCATCATTTTGTTTCG